>DAIRDI010000281.1:0-4405 GCA_036796235.1 Candidatus Competibacteraceae bacterium
CGGTGGGTTCGACCGCGCCATGTCCGCGATCACCAGAATCAGATTTTTCGGGTCGTGCTCGGCCATCGCCGTCATCTGGTCCGCCCACCCGTCGGCCAGGTTTCGATCGATTCGGCTGGCGGCGATCTGGGTGGCCACGCGGCGGAGATTCTCGATCAGCGCCAGGCGTAGCATGATCGGGATAGCCCACAATTCGCCCAGCTTGAGGGGGGTGACCGTTTGGTAGGCCGCGACGAACCGGCTGAGATTTTCCGGGTCCACCCGGCCATCGCCGTGGGCGATGATCTCCAGCGCGAGGTCGTACACCCGGGGCAACCCGGCCGAGGGGCCGCTCCGCAGGCGCGGCAGTTCCCGGCTGTAACCCTTGGGCAAGTGCCGCTTGGCGGTGCGAATTTGTTCTTCGATCAGATAGAAGTTATCGAGCAGCCACTCCCCGGCCGGCGCGATCTGGCGGGTCGCCGTGACCGCAACCACGAGCAACGCGCAGACGTCGATCAGGGTCCGTTCGTTCTCGGTCAGCCGCGCCAGAAGCTGGTCCGGCCCATGTCGCGGCGTCAATTGATGCGAGGTCGCGAGACTCCTGCCGTGCTGTTCCATCTGGACGGCGCTGAACAGTTCCGCGCGCAGCGGCGGCTCGTCGCCGACGTATTTTTTGGTCGGGCCATTGCCACGGAAGCGCATCCGCCACTGGAGCAGGGTTTCGCGAAGGGTCAGGGTCATCGTGCTACCTCCAGGTTTGCGGTTTCCGACTTCGGAGCCAACTCATTCGTTAATGTCGTTCATTTCGCTCGCGCGAAAAAACTTACAAAACTCCCGGTCAAGCGTCTGTTCGATAGCGTACAGACCAAATCAATAGTTATCTTACCAGTGCCGCTTCGGGCGGTTCCAGATCGAACAGCAGCCGTCATCCGCGACTCCGGGGTCCGGCTCGTGGGTGACGACCATCGACACGATCATCTTTGCCGCTATGTTCGCTAGCGCACTGAACTTTGTAGGGCAAGCGCCTACGTTATTCAGTACCGAGTGCGCTCTACCGAGTCGTATCGGGTTGTCCGCGGATGCAGTCGTCCGTGGCACGTTGTTACTTTCAAAAAGAGGATTTTCCATGAACCGTTCGATGTTGATGCTCGCGCTGCTCGCCGTGCTGAGTCTGGGTGCTTGTGAACGAACGACCGTTGTCGAGCCTCCCGCCACGCCTGCCGCCGTGCCCGGACCCGCGGGCCCGCAGGGCGAAACCGGCGATCCGGGTAGGAAGGGCGACACCGGCAAGGCTGGCGACGGCCCCACGGTGATCGAGACGCCACCCGCGGAGCCAGCGCCAGAACCAGCGAGATAATAACTTGACTCACTTCACTACTTTGAGGAGAAGATCATGAGCTTGGGAACCATCCTGCTAATCATTCTGATCCTGATCCTGATCGGGATCATTCCAACTTGGCCGCACAGCAGAAGCTGGGGCTACGCACCCAGTGGCGTGGTGGGGTTGGTGGTGGTCGTCCTCCTCGTGCTGCTGCTGCTCGGGCGGATTTGACGGCCGTTCTTTCTCCGCGCTCGGGGCGGGTGCGCCCGCGTTCGAGCGCCCCGTAACTCAAACAGGGTTGCTCTAACGCTATGTTTGTCAGCGCACAGACCCCGCTGGCTTTTCCCCTTAGTCTCGACGAACGCAGCGATGGTTAATTCTCAACTCAGGTATTGAAGTGAGAATTCATGCTTGGTCGCTGAGAGTTCCCTGGATTCCCCAGTCCCGTTCGCGAGGTGTCTATGTCCAGAGCATCGGAGTTAATGAAATTGCCGGGCGCGGTGGCGGCCGGGGTCTTTTCCCGAAAAGGGCTGTTGAATGACTTCGAGGGTCCTTTCCCGGAGGCCCAAGCCGCGTTGCTGATGAATCTCTGCGCCTCAATGACCCTCACCATGGAGATGCAAGGTCGCCTTTTGGCCGATTTGGCGGGGGCGCCCGGTTGGGATACCTGCGAAGGCTGGACCCTGTGGGGTCCGGAAATGTCCCTGGTGACGGTACGCGACAGCACCTGCGTCGTGAGTCTGAGTGAAACCTCGTTGCAAGAGGTGATCTCGACCATGCGCGCGGCTGCGGGCGCCGAAGTATCCATCTAGCAAAAACCGGAGAAGAGATTATGCCTACTTTGGATCAATTGATGTCGCTGCCAGGCGCCTATGGTGCGCTGGAGTTTTCCTGCACCGGCGATTTGGGCGAGACCCGGGGTGATTTTACGCGCGACTTTGCCGAAGTCGTCGCCCAAATGTGCGCCGCCAACATGGCCATCTACCGGATGCAGGCTACGGGTTGGGCGAAGCTTTCAGGCCAACAGGGGTTTCTACCCGAACGGGGCTTTACCTTCATGGGTCTGGATGACGTGATGATGGGCGTGAGCGGCAAGGCCGTACTCGCCAAGAGAGAGGTTTTTGATTACGACCGGGCTTACCAGCTCTTCAATGACCAGGTCTAGGAACATGGACATCGCGACAGGAGGATCAGCCATGCTTAATTTAGAGAGCCTGCTGAGCGTCCAGGGGGTCATCGCGGCGCTGCGCTTCAGTGACGATGGCTCCCTGGTCGAGTCCGTGGGCGAACTGGAGCAGGCGCATCGCCGTCTGGCCGCGGATATCTGTTATGCGAACGGGCGCATGATGCATCAAGGCGGCGATATGCTCATGACCCTTTCCGACATGCAAGGATGGCCACCTCACGGGTGGATGATGATGGGTGATGAGCTGTCCCTCTGTGCGGTTGCAGGGGTCGCCTGCTTCGTGAGAAATAGCGAGGCGTCTTTCAACGAAGTGTTGCGGGTTCTGGCTGAGGTGGGGCGCCAATAGGGCATCACCTCGACGTGCCCGGCAATACGTCCCGCACCTCACCGGACAAGGAGCACGGCGATGGAATTTCGGCTTGAAAGCGATAGCATGGGGGCGATCCAGGTTCCCGCCGACCGGTACTGGGGCGCGCAGACCCAGCGTTCGCTCGAGCATTTCAGGATCGGCGGCCACCGGTTCCCGCCAGCCGTCATCCGGGCTTTTGGCCTCGTCAAAAAAGCGGCGGCCCTGACCCTCCGCGAACTGGGCCAGCTCGACGAGCGTAAGGTCGGACTCATCGTCCAAGCGGCTGACGAAGTCATCGCCGGCCAGCTCGACGACCACTTCCCGCTGGTGGTGTGGCAGACTGGCAGCGGCACGCAATCGAACATGAACGCCAACGAAGTCATCGCCAACCGTGCGAACGAACTCGCCGGCCAGCCGCTGGGCTCGAAAGAACCGATCCATCCGAACGACGACGTCAACCGATCCCAGTCGTCGAACGACGTGTTCCCCACCGTGATGCACATCGCCGCGGTCCAGCAAATTCAGGAGCGGCTGTTGCCCAGCGTGGCGCGTTTCCGTGCCGCTCTGGAGCAAAAAAGCGCGGCGTTCGGAGAGATCGTCAAGATCGGCCGCACGCATTTGATGGACGCTACGCCGCTCACTCTCGGCCAGGAATTCGGCGGTTACGCGGCGCAACTCGCCTTCGCGGAGAAACAGATTGAGGCGGCGCTGACGGGACTCTACGAACTTGCGCTCGGGGGCAGCGCCGTTGGCACCGGACTCAACACCCCCCCCGACTATGCGCGACAGGTCGCGGCCCGGATCGCCGCGCTCACCGGCCTGCCGTTCGTGACCGCGGCCAACAAGTTCGCCGGACTGGCGGCGCACGATGCGCTCGTCGCGGCCAGCGGCGCCACGCGCGTGCTTGCGGTCGCCTGCATGAAGATCGCCAACGACATCCGCCTGCTCGGCAGCGGCCCGCGCTGCGGCATCGGCGAGATCGCCCTGCCGACCAATGAGCCGGGCAGTTCCATCATGCCGGGCAAGGTGAACCCGACCCAGGCGGAAGCGCTGACGATGGTCGCGGCACAGGTCATGGGCAACGACGTCGCCATCGGCATCGCCGGCGCTCACGGTCACTTCGAACTCAATGTGTTCAAGCCGGTGATGATCCACAACTTGCTGGAGTCGGTCGGCCTGCTGGCCGACGCCTGCGACAGCTTCACCCAGCACTGCGTGATCGGCATCGAACCCAACCGCGACGCGATCGCGCGCCATGTATCGAACTCTCTGATGCTGGTCACGGCGCTTAACCCGGTCATCGGCTACGACCAAGCCGCCCAGGTCGCCAAACTGGCTTACGCGCAGCATCTCTCGCTCAAAGAGGCGACGCTGCGCCTCGGTCTCTTCAGTGGCGAGGAGTTCGACCGCTATGTCCGCCCCGATCAGATGGTGCATCCCTGAGCCGCGCGCTTCCCGTTCGTGCGTCCGACGACGCGGAGCGCGCCCGGCCGGGGATGTCTCACCCACCCCTTGCGAGGATTTCCCATGAGCCTTAACTCGTTCGATAGCCAAGCCAACCTCACCGTTT
>DAIRDI010000282.1:0-4395 GCA_036796235.1 Candidatus Competibacteraceae bacterium
GAAGGCCAACGTGGCAACGATTGAGCGGGGCGAGAGTCGGGAAATCCCGCAGACCCCGTGGCCGCTGGTGCACCCCGTGCCGTAGCGGGTGCTGAAGCCCACCACCAGACCCGCCACGATCAGCAGCGGATAGCCGGCCTCGATCCGGATCGGCGGCAGGGCCGCGACCGCCAGCCAGAGCGCCGGCGCCAGCGCCAGCCCGGCCACGAAGGCCAACCGCCAGCCGATGTCGCCGTGCTTGGGCGCCAACAAACCGCCGACGATGCCGCTGATGCCGGCGATGCGGCCGTTCAGCAGCACGAGCAGCGCCGCCGCCAGCCCAATCAGCACGCCCCCGGCCAGGGCCGACCAGGGCGTGAACGCAGTCCAGTCAATCATCATTTCGCGTGTCTCTCTCGTCGCAATACAGGGAATACAGGGTTTGCAGAAGGGTAAGCGCCCGTGGATCGGCGATCCGGTAATAGATGCGCTTGCCGTCCCGGCGGGTGGTCACCAGCTCCTGACGGCGCAGGACGCCGAGTTGTTGGGAGAGCATCGGCTGGTGAATGTCCAGTTGTTCCTCCAACTCGCCGACGCAGAGTTCCCGCTGGCTGAGCTGACACAGCAGCAGCAGTCGGTCCTCATGCGCCAGAACTCGCAACAGGGCGGTGGCCCGCTCCGCCGCGGCGCGCATCTGTTCGATATTCAGTTCAGCGGTATCCGGCATGAAAATGTAGCCCATCAGTTAGCTTGAAAATATTATATATTTATTTATTACGTTTTCAACTAATCTATTTGACAGGAGCCCAACCATGCAACCGACGATCAAGTCCTTTCTCGACCCCGACAGCGAAACATTCAGCTATGTCGTCTACGATCGGCCCGGCGGTCAGGCCGCCGTGGTGGACCCGGTCCTGGACTTCGATTACAAGTCCGGGCGCACCCGCACCAGTGGCGCCGAGCGGATCGTGCAGTTCCTTCGCGACGAGCGCCTGAGCGTGGACTGGATCCTCGAAACCCACGCTCATGCCGATCATCTGTCGGCCGCGCCGTACATCCGCGCGCAGGTCGGTGGCCGAATCGCCATCGGCGCACACATCCGGGAAGTGCAGGCCATCTTCAAAAAAGTGTTCAATCTGGAGCAGGAGTTTTTGCCCGATGGGAGCCAGTTCGACCATCTGTTCGTCGACGGCGAGACGTTCCGCATCGGCTCGCTGGAGGCGCGGGCGTTGCACGTTCCCGGTCATACGCCGGCCGATCTCGCCTACCTGATCGGCGATGCGCTGTTCGTTGGCGATACCTTATTCATGCCCGATGTCGGAACCGCGCGCTGCGACTTTCCAGGGGGCGATTCGGCGACCCTGTTCCGGTCGATCCAGAAGCTGCTGGCCTTGCCGGACGAGATGCGGGTGTTCGTCTGCCACGACTACCCGCCGGGCGCGCAGCGCGAGCACCAGTGCGAGACGACGGTGGGGATGCAGAAGCGGGACAACATTCACGTCCGCGCCGGCGTCGCGGAAGTCGATTTCGTGGCCATGCGCGACGCGCGCGACGCCACTCTGGAGATGCCGCGGCTGATTCTTCCGTCGATGCAGGTCAATATTCGCGCGGGGCGAATGCCGCCCGCCGAGGATAACGGCACGGTCTATCTCAAGGCGCCGATCGACCGGCTGTGATGTGGAAGTCCTCACCTATCCGTGCGGGATACGCGCTGGCCGAAATTTTTAAGGGCCTGTTCCATCATTCCTGAACGGGTCATGGCCCAGCGCCAGGTAGAAATAGCTGTCGAGATGGAATCCCGGATCGCAATCGTTCGGTCCCTGTTTTTGCAAAGGGGGACTGAATGATTGCAGGTCAAATTGATCCACTGTGGTTCATTATGGCCTGGATTTGACCCGAGCGAGCCCATGGGATCGTTAACCCTGTGAAATCTCGGACTGGCATCGATCATGCTTCAACTTGCTCGCGAGGTTTTTCAACAAGGTTGACGAAACCTGCGTGCTATCCCGCTCGAATCGGACTGGAAGTAGCCCATCGGCGGTTCCCAAAGAGATAAAACAGCGGCACTTCCCAAGAGGAGGCAAGAGACATGGCGACTTTACGGTTATCAGGCTCCGTCGGCAGCGGATCTTCCAAGAAAGGCAACCCGCATAATGACCCGAAAGACGTGGAGGCAGTCCGCGATCGGTTGGTCGAGTTGGGTTTTACGTGGGTGTCCGGAATTACCAAAGGCGATGATAAGGAATTCACACGGACGATCACGCTGTTCCAGAGCATCTGTAAGGGTAAGGGGCAAGCCAAGGAAGGGGACGGCCGTATCGATCTGGAAGGTAATACCCATCGATGGCTGGCCGCTACCAACGCGCCCAAGTGGGTTAAGATTTTTGCCAAAACGGGTATCGGCTGGCATAACACCGGGGATTTCAAAGAAGATAACGGTGGTTACTGCACGGACTGGTTGTACGACAGAATCAAGGAGGCCGGTTGGGCCTACCGGATGGGCACGGTCATCAGCTTCAAAACCGATTTTCCTCCACTATGGGTCCGTGAATGCTCTCCGGAAAAAGGCGGCGATGCCAAAGGGCATAAAAGCCACGAAACAGGCTTGGACGTGGATATGCGGTTGCCTTTGCTGCCGCCCGACACGCAGAACTGGACTTTTCTCGGCGCCAAAGGCTACGAAGACAAACGCTATTATGGCGATGCCGCCGAAGCCCAGTTGCGCGCGATAAAAGCCAAGATGGATGCGCCAGTTCGGCTGTTCAACGATCCCGCCATGATCAAGAAAGGCTTATGCACCCACTGGAACAACCACCAGCACCACTACCATATCCGCATCAAGCCCCCCACTCGCGTCGACGGCGTTTACAAATAATTCCTGGCCCGAGGGTTCTTGCAGCGATTGGGGCGATCAACACGGATCGTCCCAATCGTCGGTTTGGATGCGCCATTGGGTGGATTCTTCGATCAATAATACCTTGTCGTAGTAATCCCCGAAATCAACGAGCACTACATCGCCTAGCCCGTCTTGGTTAATATCGGCCACGGCGGCGATGCGCGCATTCAGTTCGCCGGACTCTCCCCTTTCAAGGTGATATTGATAACGCTCGGTAGCGTGCTCGCCGTCTAAATCGACGATGGCCACCGTGATGCGCGCGAACCCACTGACGGGGTCGTCCCCCTCGTCCGCCGCGGCAAGGACGACGACCACCCGCCGCTTTTCAGCCCCGCCGCCCAAGTCATGAATCGCATGCTCGACATATTGGTTCGGCTTGTGGGTGGAAAGCTTTTGTAAATAGCCGGCCAGCCGCGCCTGATCGCCGGTCGCCGGCTGCTGGTGGGGTAGGGGCCGCAGGTCGATTTTCGAGGGCGCCCCAAGCACGATGAGCGCTGCGTCGAGTCCCTCCAGTGGCTTGCGTTCCGGAGGCCGCGCATACCAGGAGGTCTGTTTCTCCCCGATGCACGGGTCCTCTTCGACGCGCTTGCGCGCCACGCCCGCGAACAGGGTCGCGCCTCTGTCGGACAGTACGTGATACTGCAAGCCAGGTTGTGGCGCCGAGAACAGTTTCACTCCCGGCAGAGCAGTAGATCCAGCGCCGATGCGGAAATCGAGCGGCGCACTGCTTGCGCCGCGGGCTATTGGCGTGCCGAGAGCGGCGATCAGCAGGCCGAACAGCAGGGTTGGAAGCCAGTGGAGCCTTGGGTTGCCTTGCGGCGCTCCGGCGAGGAAAGAGAGCCGCTTGTTATTTGACATGGTCGTCGATCTCCCTGCGTCGTGCGGGGCGCGAGCGATAAGCGATCCCCAGCAACACGGGCCAAACAATCAGTAGCGCGATCCAGCCCCAATGGACGAGCGCCCGATATACCGTACTTCCGATAAACGCGTTCTCATCCTGGAGCAGAATCGAGTCGGCGCCGAGCGGCGATTCGACCAATACCTGATGGCTTACCAAAGCAGGCGGGAAGCGCAGCGCAATACCGGTGGTGGGGTCATCCTGGAGGAAAAATTCGTAGGTAAACAGTTTCACCACGACCGCGAGCAGCGCCGCGATACCCCACCCGATCACGAGCCCTTTCATGGTCCACCCAACGTGGTGTTGGCGCGCATCCCCGGCAGCTTTTTGTAAAGCTCTCCGCCGGGGCATTCGGTTCCCGGTTTGTAATCGCGATGCCCGCCGAGTTTGGTCACGGTCGGGAATGCGCTTTTCAGAGTCTTGATGAGCGATTCCGCCGCGCTCAACTGTTTAGTGGTGGGGTCATCATCGAAATCCCACCATTGGTGCTCAAAATCGCCCATGATCAGAATGCCAATTTTCTTCGTATTGGCCTTCTCGACGTGGGAACCCTTAAAGGTTAGATACCGGCCTTCGTGGATTGCGCCATTGGGCGGAACCAGAAAATGATAGCCCACGTCGT
>DAIRDI010000283.1:0-4390 GCA_036796235.1 Candidatus Competibacteraceae bacterium
CTGAAACACGGGCGCGCGCCGCAATGAATGTGATCGCGACGGAACTACCGGGGGTTTTGCTACTGGAGCCGAAGGCGTTCGGCGACGCCCGCGGCTTCTTCATGGAGACCTGGCAGGCGGCGCGCTACGGCGAAGCCGGGATGCCCGAGTGGTTCGTCCAGGACAACCATTCCCGCTCGCGGCGGGGCGTGCTGCGCGGCTTGCATTATCAACTGGTGCAACCGCAGGGCAAACTGGTCTGGGTCACGCGCGGCGCGGTCTTCGATGTAGCGGTGGACATCCGGCGCGGCTCGCCGAGTTTCGGACGCTGGTACGGCTGCGTGCTGGACGATGTGGACCATCGCCAGTTATACGTGCCGCCCGGTTTCGCCCACGGATTCTGCGTGTTGTCGGAAGACGCGGACTTCTTCTACAAATGCACCGATTACTACCATCCGGTCTCGGAACGCGGCATCGCCTGGGACGATCCCGCCATCGGCATCGCCTGGCCGTTGCGCGATGTGGCGCTGTCGGCCAAGGATCAGCAAAATCCGCAGCTGAACGAGCAGACCATTGAAAATTTACCGGTTTACGCGGGGTAGCTCATGCGCATTATCGTGACAGGCGCCCGAGGTCAGGTCGGCTGGGAACTGAACCGGCGCGCAACTCTGCTCGGTCATGACGTGCTGGCTTGGGATGTGGCGGAACTGGATATCACTGACGCCACCGCCGTGGATCGGGCGCTGGGCGCCAGCGGCGCGGACGTCGCGATCAACGCGGCGGCTTACACGGCGGTGGATAAGGCGGAACAGGAACCGGAACTCGCGTTTGCGGTGAATCGCGACGGCCCCGCCCATCTCGCCGCCGCCTGCGCCCGGTCGCACATCCCGCTGCTGCATATTTCCACGGATTACGTCTTCGACGGGTGCAAGACCGGTCCATATACTGAAGACGATCCCCCCGCGCCGCTGGGCGTATATGGCCGGAGCAAGCAGGAAGGCGACGAAGCGGTGCGCCGGCTGCTGTCCCGCTATCTCATCCTTCGAGTGAGTTGGGTGTTCGGCGCGCATGGCCACAACTTCGTCAAGACCATTTTGCGCCTGGCGCGAGAGCGGGAGGAACTGCGAGTGGTCGCCGATCAATGGGGTTGCCCCACCTATGCCGGCGACATTGCCGATGTCTTGCTGGAACTGGCGGGACGGCTAGCCGAAATCGACGCGCGTGATAACTGGGGTACCTACCATTACTGCGGCGAGCCGGCCACGACCTGGCACGGCTTCGCCAGCGCGATTGTCGAACAAGCGCGAATTCACGAACCGCTCGAGGTTCGCACTGTCACCCCTATTCATACCATCGATTACCCGACCCCCGCCGCCCGGCCCGCCAATTCAGTGCTGGACAGTACCCGTCTGACGACCTGTTTCGGCATCCGTCCGCGCCCTTGGCGGGAGGGGTTGGCGGCGATGTTGGCCCTTAGCCTTTAACCTTTAACCTTTAGCCTTTAACCTCATCCATGTCCGTTGATCTTGGCGAAATGCTGGTCGAGCGCCAGAAGTTGGCCGATGCCGACTTACAACGCGCGCGACGAGTGCGGGACAGCACCGGCGAGAGTTTGGAGACCCTGCTGGTCAAACTCGGACTGGTGTCGGAACGCGATCTGGCCGAAGCGCTGGCCGCCCGGTTGAACCTGCCGCTGGTCCGCCCCGCCGATTTCCCCGATACGCCAGCGACCAATGGCGCGGTCTCGCCGCGCTTTCTCAAGGAGTCGCGGGTGGTGCCGTTGTTCGAGGACGAGCAGGGTCTGACGGTGGCGATGGCCAATCCGACCGACGATTACGTGTTGTCGGCGTTGCGGCTGGCCACCGGTAAAGCGATCCTGCCGCGCGTGGGTATTCCCACCGAACTCGAAACCGCCTTCGAGCGCTTGTACGGCAAAGGGCGCTCGGCGATGGGTCAGATCGTCGAATCCATCGGCCTGGCCGACGATCTCACCGACGAGGAACAGATCCAGCACCTTAAGGAACTGGCCAGCGAAGCGCCGGTGATCCGCCTGGTCAACCTGATGATCGCCCGAGCGGTGGAATCGCGGGCCTCGGATATTCACATCGAGCCGTTCGAGAATCGGCTGAAAGTTCGCTACCGGGTGGATGGCGTGCTGCATGAGGTGGAGTCCCCCCCGTCACGGCTGTCGGCGGCGGTGATCTCCCGGATCAAGATCATGGCCAAACTGAACATCGCCGAGCGGCGCTTGCCGCAGGACGGGCGCATTCAGTTGCGGGCGCAAGGCAAGGAAATCGACTTGCGGGTGTCCACCGTGCCGACCCTGTACGGCGAAAGCGTGGTAATGCGGATTCTCGACAAGGCCAGCGTGGTGCTGGATTTCCCGGTGTTGGGCTTCAGCCCGAGGACGCTCGAACGGTTTCTCCAGGTGTTGCGGATGCCGCACGGCATCATCCTGGTCACCGGCCCGACCGGCAGCGGCAAAACCACCACCCTGTACACCGCCCTGCAAACCATTAACACCTCGGAACGGAAGATTCTCACCGTCGAGGACCCGGTGGAATACCAGTTGGAAGGGGTCAACCAGATTCAGGTCAAGCAGCAGATCAATCTGACCTTCGCCAACGCCTTGCGCGCCATCGTCCGTCAGGATCCGGACGTGATCATGATCGGGGAAATGCGCGATCTGGAAACCGCTGGCATCGCCGTGCAGTCGGCGCTGACCGGGCACCTGGTGCTGTCCACTCTGCACACCAACGACGCCGCTGGCAGCGTCACCCGCCTGCTCGACATGGGGGTGGAGGACTATCTGCTCACCTCGACGATCAACGGCATCCTGGCGCAGCGGCTGGTGCGCCTGCTCTGCACGCACTGTCGCCAGCCGTACCCGGCTTTGCCGGAGTTGGTCGAGGAACTGCGGCTGCATCGCTTCAGCGAGAGTCGCGATCTCCTTTTGTACAAGTCGGTCGGCTGCGAGCAGTGCGCTGGCACCGGCTACCGGGGCCGGGCGGCGATCATGGAATTCCTGGTGATGAGCGATCCCTTGCGCCGCCTGGTGCTCAAGCACGCCGACGCCGGGGAGTTGCAGGCCGTCGCCCAGCGCGAGGGCATGGACACCATGTACGAGGACGGGTTGCGCAAGGCGGTCGCCGGTGTGACCACCATCGAGGAAGTACTGCGGGTCACGACCCAGCAGGAGCAGGAGGGGTAGAGTGCCGCGCTATCGCTACGAAGCCGTGGATGCCGCCGGCGAGGTGTTGCGCGATGAACTGGACGCCGCATCGCCGGAAGCCGCCATCGAACGCCTGCGCGATCAGGGCTTGGTGCCCCTGGCGGTCGCCGAAGCCAAGGGCGGCTGGTGGCGCGGCGGTCTCGGTCAGGCTCTGTTCAGCAAACGCCGGGCATTATCGGCCAAGGCTGTCATGATTTTGACCCAGCAGTTGTCCAACCTGCTCAACGCGGGATTGCCGCTGGACCGGGCGTTGACCGTACTGATCAGCGTGACCGACGACGAGCAGAGCAAGGCCCTGCTGGAGCGGGTGCAGGAGAAGGTGCGCGGGGGATCGACGCTGGCCGATGCTTTGGAAGCCCAGGGTACATTTTCGCGTTTCTATCTGAACATGGTCCGCGCCGGCGAGGCGGGCGGAGCGCTGGAGGCGGTGCTCAAGCGCCTGACCGAATTTCTGGAACGCTCGCGGGCCTTACGGGAATCGGTGAGTTCAGCGCTGATTTATCCGCTGATCTTGCTGTCGGTGGCGGCGCTGTCGGTGATTATTCTACTGACGTTCGTGGTGCCGCAGTTCCAGCAGTTGTTCGCTGACGCCGGCAAGGCGCTGCCGCTGGCGACGCAGATTGTCATCGCCGCCGGCAATGGGTTCCGGCACTACTGGTGGGTGGGGTTGCTGGCGATTTTTCTGATCGTGGCGGCGCTGCGCCAGCAGATGAGCCGGCCAGAAAGCCGCGTCCGCTGGGATCGCTGGTTTCTGCATCTACCGCTCTTTGGCGACCTGATCGCCAAGGTGGAAACCGCCCGCCTGTCGCGCACCCTGGGAACCCTGCTCGGTAACGGGGTGTCGCTGTTGAACGCGCTGACCATCGTCCGGGAGACCTTGAGCAACCGGGTGCTGGCGACAGCGCTGGGCGAGGTGGCCGAACATGTCAAGACCGGCCGGGGACTGGCCGATCCGCTGTTGGAAGCCGGTGATTTTCCCAAGCTGGCGGTACAGATGATCCGGGTCGGCGAGGAAACGGGCCAGTTGCAGGAAATGTTGCTTCAGGTGGCCGACACATACGATGAGGAAGTGCAAACCGCGGTCAAGCGAATGTTGACCCTGCTGGAGCCGGCCCTGATCCTGGGGCTGGGCGTCGTGATCGCGGGCATCATCATGTCGATCCTGGTGGCGATCCTCAG
>DAIRDI010000284.1:0-4383 GCA_036796235.1 Candidatus Competibacteraceae bacterium
CCTGGACCTTCGGTAGTTTCGGCGGCGTGACCTGGCGCCAGCTCGGGATTCTGGCTCCGGTGATCGGCGCGGGCCTGGTGGTCGCCGTGCTGCTGGTCAAGCCCCTCAACGCGCTGTTGTTGGGGGAAGACTACGCCCGCAGCATGGGCGTACCGGTCGGGCGCGTTCGCTTCTGGATCATCGCCAGCACCGCGCTGTTGGCCGGCGCGGTCACGGCGTTTTGCGGTCCCATCGCTTTTCTGGGCGTGGCGGTGCCGCACTTGTGCCGCAGCCTGTTCCACACTTCGGATCATCGGCTGCTGGTCCCAACGACGATGCTGATGGGGGCTTTGATCGCCCTGCTGGCCGATCTGGTGGCGGCGGTGCCCGGCAGCCGGGCGATCCTGCCGCTGAACGCCGTCACCGCCTTGCTCGGCGCGCCGGTCGTGGTGTGGATCATCGTGCGCCGGGGCAACCTGCGCTCGGCGTTCGCTTCCTGACGGTGCCCCTGCCATGCCCGATCTCGTACTGGAAACCCACGATCTGGCGATCGGTTATCCCGGCAAGCGCCAGCGCCGGGTGGTGGCCGAGGGGATCAACCTGCGGCTGTATGGCGGCGAATTGGTGTGCCTGCTGGGTCCCAATGGCGCGGGGAAGTCCACCCTGCTCCGCACCCTGGCCGGGATGCAGCGCCCGTTGGCGGGAGGGGTCACGCTGTCGGGGATCGATCCGCATCGTCTGCCACCCCGCGAGCTGGCCCGCCGCTTGAGCGTGGTGCTGACCGAGCGCACCGAGGTGGGCGCGCTGTCCGCGCGCGCAGTGGTGGCCCTGGGGCGCTATCCCCACACCGATTGGACCGGACGCTTGACCCCGCTGGATGAGGCCGCCGTCGAACGGGCGTTGGCCGCCGTCGGCGCCGCGCCGCTGGCAGCCCGGTTCGTCGGGGAGTTGAGCGACGGCGAGCGGCAGAAGGTGTTGATCGCCCGCGCCCTGGCGCAAGAGCCGCAGTTGCTGTTATTGGACGAGCCCACCGCTTTTCTGGATCTGCCGCGCCGGGTCGAGATCATGAGTATTCTGCGCCGTCTGGCGCGCGAGACCGGCCAGAGCATTCTGTTGTCCACCCACGATTTGGATTTGGCCCTGCGCGGCGCGGATCGGCTTTGGCTGCTGCCGTCGGGTGGCCCGTTGCGCGCCGGCGTTCCGGAGGAGTTGGTGCTGGAGGGCGCGTTTCAGGCGACCTTTCCCAGCGCGGACGTCACCTTCGACGCGCATGCGGGGCATTTCAAATTGCACGGTCCCAGTTGCGGCCACGTCGATCTGGCCGGCGAGGGATTGCCGGCGCTGTGGACCGGGCGAGCGCTGGAACGGGAGGGGTACGTGGTCAACGGTCGCGGTGGACCTCCATCGGCGGTGCGGGTCGAGGTCTGCCACCGCGACGGTCGACCGGTGTGGCGCGTCCGCCGCGCGGAGGTCTGTCGGGAGTATCCGACCTTGTCTCAGGCGGTGGGCGAGGTGAAAGCGGGGTCGGCCCAGGCTGCGGTAGGGTGATGGGAGAAGCAGGCCCTGGGTGCTTACAGATACGAAATCGACATGGATGGCATCGTCGGCCCCCGCCGTCTGGCGAGCAGGCGGGCGAATCTGCTACATTAGTGATCGCTGATTGACCGCAATCGCAATCACCACCAGAAATAAGTTTTCTCTATTAGCTATCGAGAGCGCCTATATGACTATCGTTCTTAGTCCTGAGATGCAAGCTAAAGCGGAACAGATTCCTGATTTTGCGCAGCGGTTGGAGCGATTTATCAACGATCAATATACTGTCGAACAGTGGCGGACACATCAGTTAAAAAGAGTGCGAACCGAGCAGGATGCTCGGATGGGATTGGCTTATCGGGACGGACATTGGGGGGCAATCGGCGAGTTGCCCGCTGGTTTTGATTTTGAGCGATTCACCGAAGAACTTCGCGAAGCGCGGATCCGCGAGACGGCTGCTCTATGAATACGGTTTTATTCGATACATCGGTGCTGATTCCCCGTTGTATTATCGCGCATCCCCACCGGATTCAGGCGCTCGCGGCTATTGTGAAATCCAAAGAGTCTGATCATGATTGCTGTATATCACTGCACTCGCTGGCGGAGACGTTTGCGGTACTCAGCGCATTACCAATCAATCCGCGCATTTCTGCTGAAAAAGCCCTGTTTTTGATAGAAATGGAAATTCTCCCCTATTTTATTATCGTTCCTTCGTCAATTGAAAATTATCGGCAAGCAATGGTTGATATCGCCCGAGTCGGACGCAGTGGTGGGGCAATTTATGACGCACTGATCCTGCAAGCTGCGCGTAGTATCAATGCATCCCGATTATACACTTTCAACGATAAGCATTTTCGTCCCTTATTACATAAAGACGAATCCTTGGAGGTCGTTTGTCCGTAGGAGGAGGAAACTCCACCACGCGTCCTGCCCAGCGCCCGCCGTCTGGCGAGCAGGCGGGCGAATCTGCTACATTAGCGGCTGCTGATTGACTGCCTCCCGCCATGAACGAATATGCCCTGATCCTGATCGGAACCATCCTGGTTAACAATTTCGTGCTGGTGAAGTTCCTGGGTCTGTGTCCGTTCATGGGGGTTTCCCGCAAGCTGGAAACCGCCCTGGGCATGGGCCTGGCGACCACCTTCGTGCTGACCCTGTCGGCGATCTGCTCCTACCTGGTCAACGAACATCTGCTGACGCCGCTGGGTCTGGAATATCTGCGCACCATCGCCTTCATCCTGGTGATCGCCGTGGTGGTGCAGTTCACCGAAATGGTGGTGCATAAAACCAGTCCCCTGCTGTACCAGGTGCTGGGCATCTATCTGCCGTTGATCACCACCAACTGTGCGGTGCTGGGCGTGGCGCTGCTCAACGTCCAGACCCGGCACGGCTTCATCGAATCGGGGTTGTACGGCTTCGGCGCGGCGGTCGGCTTTTCCCTGGTCATGGTCCTGTTCGCGGCCCTGCGCGAACGCATCGCGGTGGCGGACGTGCCGACGCCGTTTCGCGGGGCGGCCATCGCCCTGGTCACCGCCGGGTTGATGTCGCTGGCGTTCATGGGGTTTTCCGGTCTGGTTCGAGGGTGAAATGATGATTGCAGCGATTGCGGTGCTGAGCGCGCTGGCGGGAATTTCTGGCCTGCTGTTGGGGTTCGCCGCGGTGCGGTTCAAGGTGGAAGGCGATCCCATCGTGGAGCGGATCGACGCTCTTTTGCCGCAGACTCAATGCGGCCAATGCGGCTACCCCGGCTGTCGTCCCTATGCCGAAGCCATCGCCGCCGGCGAGGCCGACATCAATCAATGTCCGCCGGGCGGCGAAACCGGGGTCGTCGCCCTGGCCGATCTGTTGGGCCGCGATCCCAAGCCGTTGAGTCCGGAACATGGGGTCGAGAAACCGCAAATGGTGGCGGCGATCGACGAGCAAAGCTGCATCGGCTGCACGCTGTGCATTCAAGCCTGTCCGGTGGACGCCATCCTCGGCGCGGCCAAGCAGATGCATACGATCCTCAGTCGGGAATGCACCGGCTGCGAGCTGTGTCTGCCACCTTGCCCGGTGGATTGCATTCACATGATCCCGGTCGCGCCGACCATCGCTACCTGGAAATGGACCTATCCGGTCGCTGACGCCCAGGTTCGCCAGCCCGCGGATCAGGCCGTCGCATGAGCGGCCGGCTGTATCCGTTCCACGGCGGGCTCGACCTTCCCAGCCACAAAAACGCCTCCAATGGCCGACCGATCCAGCCCGGCCCCCTGCCGGAACGGCTGGTGGTGCCGCTGCGCCAGCACATCGGCGCCATCGCCAAACCGGTCGTGCAACCGGGCGACCGGGTCTTGAAGGGCCAACTCATCGGCCAACCCGACGGCTACATCAGCGCCGCCGTCCACGCACCGACCTCGGGGGTGGTGACGGCGGTGGAGCCGACCCCCGTGCCGCATCCGTCCGGTCTGACCGATCTCTGCGTCATCATCGACAGCGACGGCGCGGAACGCTGGATCGACCGGGAACCCGTGGACTATCGCCGGTTGCATGTCAGTGAGGTTCGCAACCGCTTGCGCAACGCGGGCGTGGTCGGTCTGGGCGGCGCGGTGTTTCCCAGCGCGGTCAAGCTCAATTTGGGCGGTTATTGCGAACGCCTGGAGACCTTGATCCTGAACGGGGCCGAATGCGAGCCGTGGATCACCTGCGACGACCGGCTGATGCGCGAGCGGGCGGCCGGGATCGTCGCTGGTCTGCGAATCATGGTTCATCTGCTCGACCCGCGCGAGGTGTTGATCGGCATCGAGGACGACAAACCGGAAGCCGTCGCCGCCCTGAACCAAGCTTGCGCCGGAACCGGCTTTCAGGTGCGGGCGGTCCCGGCCCGTTATCCCA
>DAIRDI010000285.1:0-4375 GCA_036796235.1 Candidatus Competibacteraceae bacterium
CGACGGGCGGGATGATCTGGCCGGCCTCAACAGCGCCGGGGCCATCTACTACACCTCCAACCTCAGCACCTGGACCCGCATCCCCGGCGTCTTGACCCGGCTGGTGGTTGGCGATTTCAACGGCGATGGGCGGGATGATCTGGCCGGCCTCAACAGCGCCGGTGCCATCTGGTACACCACCAACCTAATGAGTTGGACCCGCATCCCCGGCACGCTGAACCGGCTGGCGGCCGGCAACTTCAACGGTGACCTGTACGCCGACTTGGCCGGGATCAACAGCGCCGGGAGCGTCTATTACTCAACCAGCCTCAGCACCTGGACGCAGATCCCCGGCTGGCTGAGCCGACTCGCTGGAGACATGGATTGAGCGCGGTCCCTCGGTTCGGTCGGGGGTATTTCCAACGGCTGCTCTACCAGCCGGGGCGCGCGCCACGCCGACGCCGCAACAGTCCGACATACTTCGGATTCGGCTAAAGTCAGCATATCGAGACAAATTCAAGGGCGCTGGGAGCCGAACAAGCTCCCAACTGTCATGTTGTTGGCATCACCCCGGACGATGAAAGTCGGTCTTGGTATGGCTCACCGCATGCCCCTGGTCGGTCAGCGCCTTGGCAAACTTCCGCGTGCTCTTACAGGTCCATCGCAACGGCGACATCGGATCACCCCGCGCGGTCGGTTCCACTAACGCTTCCAACGCCGCAACCCAGTTCGGATCCCCCGCCGTGAGCGGCTTTCGCCCCCCTCCTGGCCGCCGAATCCGCCGCCCGCCCGGACCGCTCGGAGGTCCTTCTTGACGCAGCTGTTCACACCCACGGCGAACGGTTCGTTCTCCCAAACCCGTCGCCTGCGCCACCGCCTTAATCCCCCCATGCCCCAATTCCAGCGCTTCGCTGGCCGCCCAGCAACGACATCCTCTTTCGTCCAGCTCCGCCTTCATACGGTTGAACTTCCTCCTGAGGCTATCGATAACAGCAATCTCAATCATGCCTTGATCATGACAAAAACGAACAAAAACAGTAAGTTATTGATTTACACTGCCCAAGGGGATAAAAGTCCCTCCGCGCCCTGATCAGCCATGACTGCGATCCTCCTGGTCGTCGCCGCCCGAGCGAGCGGGATACGTGGTCTTGAAGCGAATTTCCTCCAGCAGCTTCCGATTCGCCGCCAGCAGGTCGGCCAGGAACGCCACCAACAGGGTCTGGAAACCCATCCCCAGCAGGGTCCCGGCCAGAATCAAGGATTGTATGTGGCCAGCGCCCTCTCCACCCAGCCACTTCCACAGGAACCGCAGGCCAAGCAGGAACCCGACGCCAAACAGCGTGAGTCCGATCGTCGCGAAAAACCGGAATGGGCGGTAGATGACGAAGATCCGCACGATGGTGACGATGCTGCGCTTGATGTAGGAAGGGATGCTCTTGACCAGTCGCGAGGGGCGCAGGTCCTCGTTCACCCGCACCGGCACCGAAGTGATGGCCATGTTCTTCCGGCCGGCCTGGATGATGGTTTCCAGGGTGTAGGTGTAATCGTTGAACACCACCAGATGTCGCGCGGCGGCGCGACTCATGGCGCGAAAACCGCTGGGGGCGTCCGGGATGTCGGTTTTGCTGGCCACCCGCACCACCCAACTGCCCAGCTTTTGCAGCCACTTCTTGACCGGCGAGAAATGCGTGATGGTCTCGATGGGGCGGGCGCCGACCACGATGTCGGCCTCCCCCGCCAGAATCGGCGCGGTCAGCAAGGGGATGTCGGCGGCGTTGTACTGGTTGTCGGCATCGGTGTTGACGATCACGTCCGCGCCCAGCCGCAGGGCGGCGTCCAGCCCGGTCATGAAGCCGCGCGCCAGCCCCTGGTTGCGGGTGTGGCGCACGAGGTGATCCACCCCGTGGGCGCTGGCCACCGCCACCGTGGCGTCGGTGCTGCCGTCGTCGATGATCAGCCATTCGACCGAGTCGAAGCCGGGGACTTCGCGGGGCAGGGCCGCAAGCGCGACGCCCAGCGTCGCGGCTTCGTTGTAGCAGGGGATTTGGATGATGAGTTTCATGCGCGATTAAAGTCTCTACAAGCGGTATGATCGGCTCGATCGACCACGCCTTGGGGGTCGAAAAACCGCCCATCGTTCAAGAGTGCCACACTGGCGCCCGCTGGCACCAAGCACGGGCAAGCCCTGGCGGTATGCATGGCAGCCCACTTTCCGGGGTACGCTCATCGTCGCCACGCCCAGCGCCCGAACCGTGGTGTAAACGGCATCAGCCGTTTGAATTGCCCCAACCGTTCCAGAATGGGGTCACGTTCAACGGTACACGTTGCGGCGATGACCGACGCGGACGATCTCCACGGTTAGCACGGCATTCCGCACGGTGTAGACCATTCGATAATCTCCTTCGCGGATCCGCCAAGTGTGTTGGGTGTTGGCCATCTTGGCTGCGCCGGGTGGGTGGGGATTGCCGCGCAAGGCTTCCGCCAGCGCCACCAACCTGGCGATGATGGGCTTGGGCAACTTGCGCAGTTCCCGTTCCGCCGATGGTTTCCACCGCAGGCTATAGAAGTCCATCTGTTTTCAGCCGGGCTACGACCTCATCATGGTCGATGGTTGGTTCGTCGCGCCGTTCCGCCAGCGTCGCCAAATCTTCCAGGTCCTCCAACAGGGCCTCGAACTCGTTCGCTGGCAACAGGACGGAAACCCTTCGCCCGGCCTCGTCAATCAGGTACTGAGGGTGAAGCGTGGTTGTGGTCATCTCTTTTCCTGCTCAGGCTGTTGTGGCCCAGTCGTTCGGCAATTTCGGCCAAGACCCTTCGCCGCCACGGACGGGCAGCGCGATCACCGGATTTCATTGAGATGCCAGAGGCCCTCACCACACTTTAGGCTGAAACTTGGCATCGTTGAGGATCAGTACCGTATCGCCCGATTGCGCGAGCACGAACAAGCCTTGACGATACGCATGGCGCCCCACCTCGTGAGGCACGACCATCGCCGCCACCGCGCCCAGCGCCCGAACCGCGGCATAGCGCGGCATCAACCGTTTGAATTTTCCCAAGCGTTCCAGATGGTCATCGACGTCGGCCTGCGTCAGTTTGCTTTTGACCTCGACCAGCACCGCCTCGGTTTCATTCACGACCAGCAGGTCGATTTCGAGCCCTTCGTCGTTTCGGGTGACTTCCACCTCCGTATGGACTTCATGCACCGCGATGCCTCGCTCTCGGAACAAGCGCACCACCGCCGGGCGCACCATGCCCTCGACGAACTCTCCCAAGCGGTTGCCCAGATCGCCGATGGCGGTGGTGACGGCTTTGATCTTCCGGTCGGTGTCCTGAAATTTGCGGTCGGTGTCCTTCTGCGCTTCCACCAGCTCCTGAAGCTTTCGGTCGGTTTCCCTGAACAGATCCAACACGTCTTCGTAAGTCGTGGCCATGATGATGCTCCTGCATTTAACCAGCGGCAGTATACATCCAATCATGCATCGAGCCCCCAACCGCCTGGGCCGCGACCGGTCTCGACCGCGCTGGCGACCGCATCGACCGTGGCGGTAGGCTGGCATCGACGTTCGCCGTCGCGGGAGCAAGGCGGCGGCGTTCCATGATCCGCAGGTGCTGGATGTATGGCCCGTATTTTGCTATATAACCAAAAAAATGATAGATGTTGGCTTTTGCGAAGATCAAAGGGCTTATTTCACCTTTAAAGGTATCCTCCTGTGGCTTTATCAGGTCACTTCGTCCGGGTTAATGGACAATTTAAGTAACATTGATGTCAAAAAATGACAATAATTGCAAAAAATGGGTTGATGCCGGGTCGGAGGAGCCGTGTTCTCGGTATTCCGCGCTAAACTTTTTCTCGTAACCGCATGGGGTTTACGCCGTGCCGCTAACTGATCCATCAAGGGCTGAACTGGTTGGAGTGTTGAGATATGTTTAGGGTAAAAAGCTATTTTGTGGTGTTCGCGGTTTTTGCAATCCTGGGGTTGTCCACCGTCGCGGGGGCTGGAACAGGCCCGGTGAGCCAGGACTTCAACGGCGATGGCAAGACGGACCTGGCGGGAATTAACAGTGCCGGAGACGTCTATTACAGTACTAACCGGACGAACTGGACCCGCGTCGCCGGCGCCCTATCGCAATTGGTGGCTGGGGACTTCAACGGCGATGGGAAAGCCGGGCTGGCCGGGGTCGACGGCGCCGGGAACATCTATCACACCAACCATCTGGGCGCTTTGACGCAGATCCCCGGCCGGTTGAACTTCGTGGCGGCTGGGGACTTCAACAGCAACGGGAAAGCCGGGCTGGCCGGGGTCAACAGCGCCGGGCACATCTATTACACCAACAATCTGGGCGTTTGGACGCAGATCCCCGGCCGGTTGAGCCTTTTGGTGGCCGGGGATTTCAA
>DAIRDI010000286.1:0-4362 GCA_036796235.1 Candidatus Competibacteraceae bacterium
CGGCCGGCGACACCTTCCGCGCCGCCGCCGTCGAGCAGTTGCAGGTCTGGGGCGAGCGCAACCTGATTCCGGTGATCGCCCAGCACAGCGGCGCCGATTCCGCCGCGGTGATCTTCGACGCCATCCAGGCCGCCGCCGCCCGGCGGGTGGACGTGGTGATCGCCGACACCGCCGGTCGGCTGCACACCCAGTCGAACTTGATGGAGGAGTTGAAGAAAATCAAGCGGGTCATGGGCAAGGTGGACCCTGCCGCCCCGCACGAGGTGTTGTTGGTGGTGGACGCTAGCACCGGCCAGAATGCGTTGAACCAGGCCGTGCAATTTCACGAGGCGGTTGGGGTGACCGGCCTGATCCTGACCAAGCTCGATGGCACCGCCAAGGGCGGCATCGTGTTCGCCATCGCCCGCCGGCTGGGGCTGCCGATTCGCTTCATCGGCGTCGGCGAGAGCATCGAGGATTTGCGCGAGTTCGTCGCCGCCGAGTTCGTCGCCGCGCTGCTGGACGACGAGGCGGGGGATTGAGTGGGGCAGCGCGGGATGGAACTCCTGATCGGACTTGGCACTCTATGGGCCGGAGTGCTAATATATAGCACAAGCAAAGCGATTGAAGAGGGTAAGGGAGGACGAATGACCATGAACACAACTGCGCTAGTTCTTCGCATGCAAAATCTACCGATCCCGGTGGACAGTCTGGACAGCTACATCCAGGCGGTCAACCGGATGCCGATGCTGAGCGTCGAGGAAGAACAGGAACTGGCCCAGCGTCTGCGGCTGCGCAATGATCTGGACGCCGCGCAACGGCTGATCATGGCGCACCTGCGCTTTGTGGTCCACATCGCCCGGGGCTACATCGGCTATGGGTTGCCGCTCGGTGATTTGATCCAGGAAGGCAACGTCGGTCTGATGAAAGCGGTCAAGCGCTTCGACCCGGCCCACGGCGTGCGGCTGGTGTCGTTCGCGGTCCACTGGATTCGCGCGGAAATCCACGAATTCATTCTCCGCAACTGGCGGATCGTCAAGGTCGCCACCACCAAGGCGCAGCGCAAGCTGTTCTTCAAGTTGCGCGGCGCCAAGAAGCGTCTGGGCTGGCTGAACGGCGAGGAAGTCAACACCGTCGCCCGCGAGTTGGGGGTCAGCCCCGAGCACGTACTGGAGATGGAGTCGCGGCTGAGCGGCCATGATATCTCGTTCGACCCGGCTCCGGAGGCCGAGGGTGAGGACGAGGCGGAAACGTATGCGCCTTCGGCCTATCTGCGGGACGAGCAGAACGATCCGGCGGAGACTGTGGAGCTGGAAGATTGGGAAGAGCAGACCACCAGCTGGCTCAACGAGGCCATGGCGCGTCTCGATCCGCGCAGCCGCGACATCGTGCAACGTCGCTGGCTGAACGACGACAAACCCACCCTGCACGATTTGGCCGCCGAATACCGCATTTCCGCCGAGCGCATCCGGCAGTTGGAAAGCAACGCCATGAGGAAACTGCGCGCCTGTTTGCCCGCGCTAGCCTGAGATGGAGCGATCTTCCATAAACCTGCCCTGGCGGCGGGTTTTTTCTTGTCTCGATCGGGGCTTTTCACTCACCGCGCGCCGCTCGCCGCCCCCTCTTCATGACTCTGCCTGATTTCGCCCGGCGCGACGTAGCGCTGGATCGCCTCAACACGTTCGGCCTGCCCGCCCGCGCAGCCTGGTTTGCAACCGTGACCGATCCGGCAGCGCTGGCGGCCTGGATGCGGACACCGGACTGGCGCAAACTCCGGCGCTTCGTGCTCGGCGGTGGCAGCAATCTGATTCTAACCGGCGATTTCGATGGACTGGTGTTGCACGTGCGGATTCCCGGTCGGGAACGAGTCGCCGAGGATGCCGAGGCCTGGATGGTCCGCGCCGGCGCCGGTGAGAACTGGCACGACTTCGTGCGCTGGACGCTGGACCAGGGCTGGCCGGGGCTGGAAAATCTGGCGCTGATTCCCGGCACGGTCGGCGCGGCGCCGATCCAGAACATCGGAGCCTATGGGCTGGAAATGGCCGAACGGTTCCAACGACTGGAGGCGGTGGATCTGACGACGGGAGCCACGGTCGCGTTCGATCGCGCCGCTTGTCGCTTCGGTTACCGGGACAGCACTTTCAAGCAGGAAGCGGCCGACCGGTACCTGATCTCCGCCGTGACGTTTCGCTTGCCCAAGCGCTGGCGCCCGGTGACCCGCTACGCCGACGTGGCCGGTGAACTGGATGCGCGCGGTGTTTCCAAGCCGACGGCGCGAGAGATCGCCGATGCCGTGATCGCCATTCGCTCGCGCAAGCTGCCGGACCCGGCGCGCCTCGGCAACGCCGGCAGCTTCTTCAAAAACCCGCGGGTGGACGCGGCGACCTCTGAGCGTCTGGCCGCCCGGTATCCCGACCTACCCTGCTATCCCCAACCGGACGGTACGGTGAAACTGGCCGCCGGCTGGCTGATCGAGCGTTGCGGCTGGAAGGGCCGCTCGCTCGGGCCGGCGGGTGTTTACGAAAATCAGGCGTTGGTGCTGGTCAATCGCGGCGCGGCGCGGGGCGAGGATGTGTTGCGGCTGGCGCAGGCGATTCAAGCGTCGGTGCGAACCGCTTTCGGCGTCGAACTGGAGCTGGAACCAGTGATTCTGTCAACGACCCGACCCAATGAGCCTTTGGCGATTTCCGTCTAACGACCTTAATCCGAATTGGTCTGCTCGCGCCCAAGTTGCGGCTCGCGGTGGAACGGGCGCCCTAATCACCCGTTGCGCGTTGCTTGCGTGGGCCAAGGTCGTCGGATCAAACCAGTGCAAAAGGAATTTTATTGCACCATCATAGCGCAATGGTGGCGCCCGACGCTTAGCGAGGCTTACCCAGTTTGCGGTCAAATTTGAAGAATTGGTCCGTGGCACGGTTCATGCTGGATCGGCGGACGTGAATTTCAATACCCCGCAGAGCAATTTCTTACCAAACCCGAGGAATCAACGACGATGAACGCTGCTGATGTGATGAAGCTGATCGAGGAACAGGGCATCAAGTTTGTGGATTACCGGTTCACGGACACCCGCGGCAAGGAACAACACGTCACCGTGCCCATCAGCGCCGTGGACGAGGATGTGTTCGAGGACGGCAAGATGTTCGACGGCTCGTCCATCGCCGGTTGGAAGGGCATTCAGGAATCGGACATGATTCTAATGCCCGATCCCGTGACCGCCTGCGTCGATCCCTTCTTCGAGGAACCGACTCTGGTGTTGACCTGCGATGTCATCGAACCCAACACCATGCAAGGCTACGAGCGCGATCCCCGGTCGCTGGCCCGCCGCGCCGAGGCGTACCTCAAGTCCACCGGCATCGGCGACACGGCCTATTTCGGTCCGGAAAACGAATTCTTCATCTTCGATGACATCCGCTGGGGCGCCGACATCAGCGGCTGCTTCTACAAGATCGATTCCTCCGAGGCCGGCTGGAACTCCGAGCGCGTGTACCCGGGCGGCAACTTCGGTCATCGCCCTGGCGTCAAGGGCGGCTATTTCCCGGTGCCGCCGGTGGATTCGATGCAGGATATTCGCTCGGCCATGTGCCTGAACCTGGAGGCGATGGGGCTGATCCCCGAAGTGCATCACCACGAAGTCGCCACCGCCGGCCAGGCCGAGATCGGCGTCCAGTTCAACACCCTGGTGCGCAAGGGCGACGAGACGCAGCGGCTGAAGTACGTGGTGCAGAATGTGGCCGCCAGCTATGGCAAAACCGCCACCTTCATGCCCAAGCCGCTGGTCGGCGATAACGGCAATGGCATGCATGTTCATCAGTCGATCACCAAGGACGGAGTCAATCTGTTCGCCGGCGACCAATACGCCGGCCTGTCGGAACTGGCGCTGTACTACATCGGTGGCATCATCAAGCACGCCAAGGCGCTGAACGCCTTCTGTAACGCCTCCACCAACAGCTACAAACGCCTGGTGCCCGGTTTCGAGGCTCCGGTGATGTTGGCCTACTCGGCCCGCAATCGTTCCGCCTCGATTCGCATCCCCTATGTCAGCAGCCCCAAGGGCCGGCGCATCGAAGTGCGGTTCCCCGACTCGACCGCCAATCCGTATCTGGCCTTCGCCGCGATGATGATGGCCGGTCTGGATGGCATTCAGAACAAGATCCATCCGGGCGACGCGATGGATAAAGATCTCTACGACCTGCCGCCCGAGGAGGAGAAGCAGATTCCCAAGGTCTGCTTCTACTTCGATGAGGCGCTGGCCGCGCTGGACGCCGACCGCGAGTTCCTCATCAAGGGCGGCGTGTTCACCAACGATCTGATCGATGCCTACATCAGCCTGAAGCAAGAAGATGTGACCCGGTTGCGGATGACCACGCACCCGGTCGAATTCGA
>DAIRDI010000287.1:0-4330 GCA_036796235.1 Candidatus Competibacteraceae bacterium
CCGCCGGCGTGAGCAGGGCCACCCCCAGGATGATGTAGGAGAGCTGGCTCACGGTGGAGTAAGCCAGCCGGGCCTTAAGATTATTCTTGCCCAAGGCAATGATCGAAGCGGCCAGAATCGTGAAGGAGACGAACCAGGCGGTGGCGATACCCAAGCCCAGGGCGTCCAGGTTTTCCACGCCAAACACGTACAACATCACCCGAGTGGTGCAAAACACCCCAACCTTGACCACCGCCACCGCGTGGAGCAGGGCGCTGACCGGGGTCGGCGCCACCATGGCGCCAGGCAGCCAGGCGTGCATGGGCATCACCCCGTTCTTCGCGAACCCCAGCAGACAGCACACGTACACCACGATGATCAGAGTGGGGCTGACCTCATCCGGAAAAATGCCGCTGGCGATGTTGTCGGCGAAATCGAGGGTGCCGGTGGCGACATAAATCACCAGCATGGCCGGCAGCACCAGACCCACCGAGCCGCCCAGCAGAAAGACCAGATATTTGCGGCTGCCGGAGAGCGCTTCCCGATCCTGATGGTGGGCCACCAACGGATAGGTGGACAGCGACAGCATCTCGTAGAACAGATACATCGTCAGCAGATTGCCGGAGAAAGCCACGCCCAGGGTGGCGCACAACGAGAGCGCGAAACAGACGTAGAACCGAGTCTGAGCGTGTTCGTTGAGCCCTCGCATGTAGCCGATGCAATACACCGAGGCCACGATCCACAGGAAGGAGGAGATCAGGGCAAAGAACAGGCCAAAGCTGTCCACCCGGAAGCGGATGGATAATTCGGGCAGGATATGCACCAGATCCACGGCCACGGTCTGGCCCGCCACGATCCAGCCGAGCAGGGACAACACCAGAGTGAACTTGATGCCGGCCGCCACGAGAGTCCAGAACTCGCGCACGTTGGGTCGATGATGATTGGCGATGATCAAGGGCACGGCGGCGAGCGAAACCCCGACCGCCAGCACCGGCAGGATGGAAGGAAACAGCGAGGAAGTCATCACCATCCCTCCGGAAGCGCCCAGCGCAGGAAATGCGTCACCATCTCGTTGGTGTACAGGCCGAGCACGACCAGTGACGCCGCGGTCAACACCATGGGAGCCAGCATCGAAACAGGAGCTTCGGCCAAGGCTGCGGTCGGGTGGGCATGCTCGTGAGGGTCGTGAGAGTGCTCCTGAGTGCCGTGACCCTGCCCCTCAGCCGAGGGCGCGGCGTCGGGCGGACCGAACAGGGCGATTTCAATGAGCCGGAAGAACATGATCGCGGCGATCAGACTGGAGAGGATCAGGGCGACGACAAAGACCCAGGCCTCGGCCTGGACCCCGCCCTGGATCAGATACCACTTCGAGAAAAAGCCGCAGGTGGGCGGCACGCCGATGATGGACGCGGCCCCGACCAGGAAGACGGTGGCGGTCACCGGCATGCGCTGGAAAATCCGGTGCATGGCCGTCCGCGACCGGTCGCCGGTGCGGTAAATGATGGCGCCCACCGCCATGAACAGGCACAGGGTCATCAGCGCGTCGGCCAGGATGTGGTACATCGCTCCGGTCAGGCCGCTGGCGTTGGCCAGCCAGGCGCCGCCCACCATATAGCCGATCTCGGCCACGATGATATAGACGAGCATCTTGGTCAGGTCGCGCTGGGCCAGGGCCGAGATCATGCCGACCAGCATGGCGGCGGCGGCGGCCCAGATCACCAGCGTTCCCCACGGAATGACGCCGAACACATACTCCACCGAAAATACCGAAAACATCAGGCGGATCATGACGTAGACGCTGACCTTGGTCATCAGCGGCGCGATCAAGCAACTGGTGGTGATCGAGGAATGAGCGTAGGCGTTAGGCAACCAGCCGTGCAGCGGGAAAAACGCCATCTTGATCCACACCCCGACCATGATCAGGATAAAGCTGACGCGGATGCTTTCGGACGCCTGCAATTCCGGGCGGGCGAGGATGTCGGCGAGATCCGCCATGTTCAGCGAACCGGTTTTGGCATAGAGGTAACCCACGCCGAGCAGGTAGAAGCCGGCGCCGATGGTGCCGACGATCAGGTACTTGAAGGTCGCGTAATAGGCTGGACCCCGACCCAGGGCCAGCAGGGCGTAGCTGGACAGGGCGGAAATCTCCAGCAGCACGAACAGGTTAAACACGTCGCCGGTGGCGGTTATGCCGAGCAGGCCGGCGACCAGCAGGGCGTAGAGCGCGTAATACAAATGAACCCGGTCCGGATTCTCCTGTTCGGCGGTGTGCAGCGAGTAGATCGCGGTCAGCAGGGCGCAGCCGGCGACCAACACCAACACCACCCCGCTTAAGTGGTCGATCACCAGTTCGATGCCGATCGGCGGTGGCCAGTCGCCGAGCCGGTAGCGCACGGCTTCGCCGCCGCCGTCCAGTACCGTGCCGAGCGCCGCCAGCGCCGCCAGAAGGGAACCGGTTAAGGCCGCGACGAGCAACCCATAAGCCAGCCGGCGACCGGGCTGCGCCGGCAGGGGCAGGGTCGAGTACTCGGCCATCCAGCGTTGGCCGATCACCCAGACATGACGGAGGCCGTCGCTCAAAGTGAGCAGTAAGGCGGCAAACAGCGGAATGGCGATGATGAGGATTGGGGCTTGGCCGCTCATTCCGCCTGATCCCGCAGGTCTTGAAGGACTTCGTCTTCCTCGATGGTGCCGTGGACTTGCTGGATTTTCTGCAGAATAGCCAGAGCCACTCCCAGGATGCCGACCCCGACCACGATAGCGGTCAGCATCAGAACATGCGGCAGTGGATTGGCGTAGGCCGCCGCTTCGATGACTGGGGTGGCGGAGCCCGCTACCCCATGGCCCTCCCAGAGGATCGGAATCGATGCGCCTTTTTTGAACCCGAGGGAGATGTAAAAAAGAATGATGGCGGTCTGGAAGATAGTCATCCCAATGATCTTCTTCATTAAGTTATTCTTGGCGACCATGCCGTACAGGCCGATGAGTAGCAAGATCAGGGCGGCCCAGTAGTTGTATCGGGCGAAGAGGAAAGGAAGCAATTCGTCCATGGTTACAATCCCTCGTCCAGATCACCGCCCGAGGCCAGGTCGATATACAGCGACACCATAATAGCCATGACCGTAATCCCGACTCCGATTTCCACGCCGAGAATCCCGTGGGAACGGGCCATGACCTCGGTGGAGCCGAGCATGCCGGCGAGAGCCGCGTAGCCGAGAAAATTCCAACCCAGCGCCATGCACAGCGCGCCGATGCCGGCGTAAAGCAGCACTCCGGCGGCGCAGCAGACCAGCACGGTTTTTTCCCGAAACCGCGCCAGCGCCGCTTGGAGGTCGTAGCACAGGGCCAGCAGGATGAAGCTGGCGCCGAAGATCACGCCGCCCTGAAACCCGCCGCCGGGACTGTAATGGCCGTGGGCCACGACGTACAGGGCGAAGACCTGAATGGCGGGAACGAGTAGGCGGGCCGCGCCTTGGAGTATGATGTCCTGGCTTTCTCGCTGGGGTCGGGGCAGCACCAGTTTCGGGCGTCGGCGCGGGGTGCGGCGCAGGAGCGTCAGCACGATCAACCCGGCGGCGAAGACCACCACCGCCTCGAACAGCGTGTCGTAGCCCCGGTAATCGGCGAGCACCGCAGTCACGATGTTGGGCACCGCCGTTTCTTCCAAGCCTTTTTCCAGATAGTGGGACGACAAGTGCTGGCTGGCTGGCGACGTGGGATCGGCCCAGTCCGGCAAATCGACCACCGCCACGAGCAGCAGCGCTCCGGTCAGAACCACGAGAATCAGGGTCAGGTGTTTCAATCTCTGGAGCTCCGGTTAATGTGCAACACGGTGCCGAGAATCAGCACGGTGCTGATCCCGGCGCCGACCGCCGCTTCGGTAAAAGCCACGTCGACCGCCAGCATTACGGTCCATGACAGACAGAGCAGAAAACTGTAGACCCCGAGGATCACCGCGCAACTGACCAGATCCTTCAAGGATAACGCGGCCACGGCGCAGATCACCGCCATCAGCAGGAGCAACAGGTCAAACTGCCAGAGCAGACTTGCATCCCATTCCATGGCGACCTCACAAGTCCGGAGACGGCGGGGACGGGGGCGTTACAGCGTCCGGACTGGTGGCTTCCGATTCCGGCGGCGCCGGCTTGACCCAGTACGGCGCTCGGGCCTCGTACCCGGCGTCGATGATGGCGTGCGTGGCGACGGGGCTGGACACGAACACAAACAGGATGATCAGGAACAGCTTGAGTCCAACCAGCAAGGATGCGCCGCTGAAGTCGTGCAGGTGATACAAAATCAAGCCGCCGAGCAGGAGCATGGTGGAAAGGGTATCGCCCTTGCCGGCCGCATG
>DAIRDI010000288.1:0-4326 GCA_036796235.1 Candidatus Competibacteraceae bacterium
GATCGATCTCGCCTGTGGGCCGCTCGCGGGGCGCGGGGACCGGACCGCCCGGCAACAGCGGCCGCCACTCCGGGGGGGTCCACTCGGGATCGGCTTCGCCGCGGATCGCGCGGCACGCCGCGGCCGCGGGCAGCACCGCCAAGGCAAAACCAAAGGCGGTGAGTTCGGACACCAGGGTGCGCACCAGCGAGCGATGCGGATCGACCAGATAGCGATTGCACGCGAATGGGTCTTGATTGTCGCGGGTCAGGGCAGGGGCCTTGAAGCGCAGGATGTCCCGGCGCCGTTCGCGCCGCGCTTGGCTGCGGGTCGAACGCGGTAACCCCGTGGGTCGGGTCCATACCACCAGATAGATCGTTTCGCTGCAGGTGTAGGCTGGAAGATGGCGGATCCGCTCCTGAAACAGGTCTTCCAGATCGAGTTGCACACGGTGGGCGGTACGAACGCTCGGGGCCTGCAAGCGGGCGATGTCCTCGGCGGTGGCGAACGGGTCGCTGCTAAACACCACATCCACGCCGTGGGCGTCGCCCGCGCCCAGCACCGAACCCAGCAGGGCGATCAACTGGTGGGTCAGGAGGTCGAGCTCCGGCTCGCCCACCACTCGGAGGTGGCCACGCACGTGTAACAGGCTCATCAAGCCGCCCTCCTTGGTCACGAAGGACTCGTCATCCTCAATCGTGGTCAGGCTGGTGTACGACTCGGCGTCGAGTCCGAAAGTCTGGGCCCACAGCCCGCTCAATTCCGCGCGGAGATCGGTCATTCCGGGGCTCTCAATCCGCAGGACGGCGGGTCGGGAGGGGCCAACGCCAGCCGCCGCCGGAACCAGCGCGCCACTTCGGGATCGCCGGGTTCCGGCAGATAGCGCAAGCCCTCCAGTTCCGCGACCAGCGCCGCCCGTCGGGACGCCGGCAACGCCAGTAAGGTCTGGCGCAGCACGAGCGGCGATGCGGCAAAAGGGAGCGCGGCCTGCGTCGCGGCGACGCGTCCCTGGAGCGCGGCCAACAGCCGGTTTTGCCGCGCCGCCTCTGCCGCCCGCGCGCCGTCTGGCGCCGGTTTCGGGGGCCGACCTGCGCCCGCCGCCGCGCTCCGGGCCGCCGCCATGAGGGCCAGCGTCAAGCGGACCACCAAGGCGTTGAGCGGACCTTGCGCGAGCTCGGGGATCAGGGCCAGGCGCACCCGGCCCGGTTCCCAGGCCGCGATCCACCCCAAGCGACAGATCGGGCACGGTGCGAGCCCATCGGCGGCGGGGTCGGCGGGTCCGCCGCACTCGGGGCACCGACTCGCCGCCGCGCTCCCGACCCGGAAGGTGGGCGGTTCTGGCGCCAGGAGTTGCGCCAGCAGCGGATTGGCCGTCACCGGCTTAATTGCCGATGACCGTCGTGCCGCCCACCTGATTTTGGGTGGCGCTGCTGCTGTACACCGTATCCCCGGCCGTTTTGAAGGTGGTGGGTAAAAACAGCAACCCGGCGCACACCGCGCCCAACACCATCGCGTGCGACAGCGGATGCTGTTGCGGACTATCCCGGTTCGCTTTCAGCTTCAGGAAAGCGCCCCCACCGGCCGCCATCCCCGCAACGTAGAACACGGTGGACACCGCCTTGCCCAGGCCCTCACCTTGGCTGGCGAGATGCGCGCCCAGCTCGCCGGCGGTTTTGGCCAGCGCCGGCTCACCCCAGGAGATCGCCGCCAGACCCAGCATCCCCAACACGCCGCACGCCACGGCTTTGCCATCGATCGACCCTCGCATTTTGGCTCTCCTCAAAAGTTATAAAAATATGTTTTAACATGTAAAAAAGCAGAGCTTCCGCTCGGCCGCCCCCGGTTTTCAGCCCGGAACCAACAGGTACGCCAGCAATTTCTCCAGGCCGAAGGTCTCCGCCAGCATTTGCAGGCCGGCGATGATGTTCATGCAGAACAACCCCCCCACGATATGCACCACGCCCTTGTGGCCCAAGCCAGCGTCGTAACCGCGCGCGTGAGCCCGATTCAACAGCAGGAAGCCCCAGATAAAAGCCCACAATCCCACCAGTTGCACGAACCGAAGGACGGTATCGAGCACCCGCTGGCCGGATGCGGACACCGCGCCGCCAGCGGAATAGCCGAGGATGCCCGGCGAACCGAACAGGGTTTCCTGGCCCGAGGAGATGGCCGTCGGCAGGTACAAACAGGTGGCGCATAACAGCCCCCGCGCCAGGATCGCGCCCAGCGTGACGCTGGCATCGCGGTGCTGGCGCCACAGCAGCAGGACCGCCGAGCCGCCCGCGCTCACGCCGATTAAATAAGCCGCCGCCGTCAACAGCAGGGTCAAGCCGGGAAAGTTCGTTCCAAACGCTTCGAGCATCGTGACGCCAGTGGGCATGGGGGTCACCTCGTGGACGGAGCAAATAATATCATGCTATAGTAATAATATTAAAATAGAACGAGATCCATTATGCAAGACCGAGCGAGGCCAATGACCGGGATTTTCTCCGGGCGCGGCACGGGCGGCGCGCTCCTGATGTCCGCCTTGGCGATTGGCCCGCTGATGGCGGGCGCCGCGCCGCCGCTCGGCAGCGGGTATTCCGAGCCCGCGCCGCTCCTTGGGACGCCGGCGGCGGCCACGGTCGCGGCGCCGGACCGCGCGGCGCGTTCGTTCGAGGGTGGGGGAGAGGGCGGAACCGAGGCGGACGACCCGATGGGGGTGCGGATGGCGGCGGGGGGCGCGCCAAAGGACGCTGCGGCGTCGAACGATGCACCCCTGCAGTGTCCCCCGGATCGGCCGAACAACCTCGAAAACATGGTGTGCCTGAGCGACGCCCACTGGGAGATCGTACAAACCAGCAGCGGGCAGTGGGAGATCCACGCGTATCCCGACGGCAGCTATGCGTTCGTCCCGCCGCCGTTCTACGATCCGCTGGTCGGAGCCTGGAGTTGGAATCCCGCCACGGACGCGTGCAATCCCAATATCGAGGTGGTTCTGAAACAAGCCGCGCTGGCGGGCAGCCAGATCACCCGCACGATTTCCGACACGCAACTGGGCTACCCGCAGACCGATCCGATCATCGCCGTCCACAATCCGCAAAAGGATGGGTATGGCGGCGTATGCACGATCGATCTGTTTGCGTTCGACGCCATTTGGAAGCTGTTGGGCAGTTCCTACGAACAGATCAGGGAATTGATCGAGGCGTTGCGCGATTTTTCCCTGGATGATCTGTTTGGAGCGGGGTGCGCGATCGTCAACAACCTCTTTGGGGACCTGCAAAACGCGTTGCTGCGGGACATTCGGAGCGGCCTGCCGCCGAGTCCGTTCGAGCAACTGGCCCGACAGATCCGCATCGGCTTTATCGCCCCGCTCAATACGTGGAGTTCGCTGGGGCTGACCCTGAAACCCACCACCGCCACGTTGCCCGACGTATCGACGGCCGCTCCTTTACTCGTGACTCACCTGCAAGATGTGGGTTATGTGTACCTCGCCGAACTGAGCGACCGCCGGGTGATGGTGCTGCATATCGCGCGCGATCCCTTGCGTCCCGAGGACGCGGTCAACCCACCCCCGATCTGAAGGAGTACCGCCGTGAGCGAGGAGCCCTCGTCGTTGCCGGTCGAACATCCGGTGGCCCTGGCGCTGACGGGCGACCGGTTCGAGGCGGCCCGTTGGGAGAGGATGCTGCGCCAGGAGAGCCGGCGGCTGCTGGAGCGGCTGGCCGCGGCGGCCGCGGACTCCGAGGGCGGCGCCGGCGCGCGAATGCTGGACTTACCCGCCGAAGCGCCAAGTGTTGCCCTGCCGCTGAATGGGCCCAGTCATGGAGCATCGGGCGCGGGGGCCCCCGTTCGACCAACACCTCCAGCGCGTCGATGAGGCTGGCCAGCGCCAGTCCGCGCCGGCGGCGCCCTTCCCGCACCGAGGTTCCCGCCCCATAGCCGCAGGCGGCGGGATGGGGACGGTCCTGCCGCACCGCCCCGATGGGGTCGGCTTAAAGCCGGTCATCACCGAGCAAGTCTAAGACTTCACCCTTTGCCGGCGTTCGCATGTGGCTTTTTCCAAAATTCCTATGTCCCCGTTTATGGGATTTTTCCGCTAACCATTTGAAGAACCCACTGTTAGAGAGGCAATGGCCTGCCCCCTACCTTCGCCCGGTTCCCTTTTTTTGGCGGCATCCTTCCAGAAAAAAATTCGAGACAATCCATTGCGATAAAACATTCGATAGGGAAACCGCCTGAGAACTCCTCCTTATGGCCTGGCAGGAGGGCCACCGAAGCCGGTGGCTGGCCGAGCCTGAGCCTCCCGCCAGCCCTCGGCGTACCCCACGGCATGGCCCGCCGCATAGCCCGCATGGCGTCCGTAAC
>DAIRDI010000289.1:0-4316 GCA_036796235.1 Candidatus Competibacteraceae bacterium
AGCCCCGCCGTGCCGCGCCAGGCCCCGCCACGCCGAGCCGCGCTATGCCCTGTTTATTCAGGCGCGAGCGGTTCCTCCGGTTGGCCGCCGCCGATCTTATCCAAAAGAAGTTCGATCTTCTGCATTCGCCGTTCCATCCAGTCCTGGCGTTCGTACATGGCGGACATCAGCATCAGCGTTCCTTCGTGGGCTTTCCGGGATTCTGGCTCCAACTCATCCCACTTGACGTGCTTCAAGGTTTGCACGCCCCGGAACAATTGCCGATCCGACTTAACTTTATGCAGGATGGCGATCTCGCGATGCTCGTTAGCCGCCGCGATCTTGTATCCCTTTCCGGTCAGGTTTCGCACGGTACGAAAATACTCTCGCAACAGCCGTGGTTTGGCTCTTGCCACCGCGCCGCGAACATCGGCCACGCCATGTATTTTTGACGACCCATGGTTCAACGCATCGATCAGGACTTGATAGGGGAAAAGAGTCCCCGGTTCGGCGCCGCCGAAGACCTCCAGAATGACATCCGGCATGGACCGGCCATCGATCCGATGAGTATCAAACATCATTTCACCTTTTCTACGGTCCCGGCGAACCGCCCGTAACCATTAACCCGATTGTCGCCGATCCCTACCGTCAATCCTGCGGTCTCGGCCAACTCCACCAGTTCCTCAAAGCGGACCCCGACATCCGGGATGAACAGACCTGGCAAGACCATCCCCCAAATTTTGAACTCCGGACGCACCCGCATTACCCGCTTACCGTTTACGCCGACCGAAAGCCGAGAATGAAACTCCTTTTTCTCAAATAGCTCTTTGATGGATTTCGGCCCCTCATAGTCCAGCGGCACACTTACGGCATTGAATGAAATTGCCTTTTCCATCGCCTTGCCGAGCTTGCGCGTCCGGGCCGTCTCAATCAAGCATTTGCGCACTTTCGAGGTCGGCTGAACAATCGCTCCATCCTCTTCGTAAAGACCGCCATACCACTCTAATCTCGCGATGGCTTGCATGTCTTCATCCGTTTTTTTTCGCTTGTCAGTCAACGCCTTGATTTGCCTGTTTAGGTCAAATTCAGGATCGACCATACGCGGGTTGTGCATCAGCAACGGGGACGTTCCGGTTAGAATCACTTTAATTTTCATGATTTTTCCTATGGTTGGCTGATAAAGCGCGGGCATCTTAAATCCATGATCGATGGGAAGTCAAGAAATATTATGCGATATTTGCAAATTTTTATGAGATATACAGATTATCCCCAGAAAAAACCCCGCCGAAGCGGGGCTTGATGCTGGGGTCAGAATTGGTCTACACGTACAGCAAATGATCGCCCGCAACCGGATCTGCATTGATCAGCAGGTCATCGGGATTTCCGAAGTAAGTTTTGAACCAGTCGGGCGGCTTGCCCTTGCCGGTCCAGGTCTTGCTCGGGTCATCCGGGTGGCGATACTTCGGCGGATTGAGCGGCCTGCGCCCTTTGTCGGGAGTTTTCACCAGCGCCGTCTGTTCGTCCAACAGCGCGTGCAGTTCCTTGGCCCGCGCTGCCATGGCGTCCAGCTCCTCCTGCGCCCGGTCGCAAACTTCGCTTTTCAGCGCGGCGATGGCGTCGAGCAATTCGGCGGTTTGAGCGTCTCCAGCTTCGATATCGTTGATGGCAATGTAGTTGATATTCAAATTTCTACCTCGTTGAGTTGTTTTGCTTAAAGAGTAATTGCAAGCGAATTGTAGCCAGCGCAAAAATAATTGCAAATTTATTTGCGAAACCGCTTGACACGATAGCGATATAGGGTTATTCTTTACCTAACGAAGCAGCAAACCCAACCCAGCAACAGGAGCAAACGAAATGAAAATCAAATACGATGCCGGCGTTTACACCCCAGCCGGCTGGCGTGGGATATGTATTACCGCAGAAGCGACTCCCAGCGCATCGGGGAAGATGGCTGAAGTCACCCACGTCCTCGCCATCAACGGCGAACAGCCCGCCCCGACGATGAGCCGGACTGGCGCTAATCGCCAGAAGTTTTGGGGAACGGGAGTTGCCGCTCGCGAAGTCGGGAAACGCAAACGGCTGTCGGCCTGCCTAGTTTCTGAATAACCCAACCCGCCAAGGACGGCAACCACCAGGAGAAAAAACATGAAGCACAGAGAGATTCATTTTGAACTGATACGCACTCACTTGCCAACTCATATCCGGGTCGGTGGCGTAGTGTCCGGCGCCGCCCACTGGGCGTATGCCGGACTTCCCGCGATCGTGGATGATTTCGGATCCATTCTCTTGATCAACCCCAGCAATGGGGAGGTTCAGCGGTGACCCCCGGACAGCAACTGGCGGCCCAGCGCCGCAAGGTTCCGCATACCTGCCCGGTGTGTGGGACATCCTTCCAGGCGCTCAGGACCGCGCGGTATTGTTCCAACGCCTGCAAGCAGCGGGCGAAACGAAAGAGGGAAGGAAAATGAGGGGAAAGCTGGTCGTATTCTTGGCTAAAAATATTGCGACAGGGGCCTGTTGCAATCCGAATCTTACCGCTGAACAGGCTTTTGATCTTTACTCCAAAGTGACTTGGGACCATCACCCGGTCGAAATCAAGCGGGAGGGGCTTGGCCATGTCGGCATTAAGATTGATTACCGAGGCTCGGGCATTCCAAAGCCGGATAGCCTGTTGAAACTCTTCAAAGAGTTGGAAAACATAGAGTTTTGGAAGGACCGTTGAACCACTGCGCCACCCGCCCCCGATGCGGGTTTTTACGGCCCAGGATGACGCCAACTAGACCGCTTGGCCCCGATCCGGCCCGCCTGGCTGTGGGACATCGGCGGCTCGCTGATGGCCCGATTGAGGTCGCCGTGCCGGTCCAGACGCTTCCGCAAGGTGCTGGGCGCGATGCCGTAGCGCCGCGCCAGTTCGGCGATGTCATGCTGCTCGCTGTTCCGCTTCCCGGTCATAAACCGACCTCGCCTTGGGCTTGACGGGCACCAGCGTTCGTCCGACCGCCATAATCAGCGCGACGGGCGAATCGATCTTGTTTTCGGAACACTCTTTCCGCGGATAGACCCGCTCTTTCGCGTCGAGGTGCGCCACTACGTTGGACAACTGCCAGGCCATAACCGGGCACCCATCGTGGGCGATGGTCTTGGCCTTGACCCATTTTTCCAGCTCCTTCATCGGTTCGTTGAGGTTCTGGAGATTCTGCGGTACTTCGACAACCGGCAGGCCCAGCGCCAGCAACTCCGTCGCCAGTTGCGTGGCTTGATAGGGATCATACGCGATGGCTTCGACTCGCAGCAGCCGGCAGACCTTCAACAGGTCGTCGCGGATATAGCCGTAGTCGGTGATGTTGCCGGGCGTCAAGGTCAGCCGGCCGTCCAGATGCCAGGCCCAAAAATGCGCGTGGCTGCCGCCCATCCCGTCCCGCACCACGTCCTCGGGCAGATAATACTTGCCGAACCGCACCCAGCGCGGGCCGTCTTCGATCAGAATCTCCATCGCGCACAAGTCGATCTTGCTGGCCAAGTCCAAGGCGACCATGGCGCGGCGGCCGGCGAAATTCTCCAGGGTCAAACTCGGGTCGCCGCAGGCGTCCCAGTCGCGAGCGTCCAGCCACTGCGCCCCGGCGGACACCCAGATATTCATGCGCTTGGTCAGGAAATTCACCTGCTTGACGCTGTTGTGCTGCGCCTCGAAACAGGCTTCCGCTAGATTGTCCCGCGAGACCGAAACGTCCAGGTTCGGATTGGCCTTGAGCCAGTTCTTCGGCTCGCTCCAGGAGTCCTGGGGGTCCAGGGTGAAGATGGCGGCGAACAGCGAGGGGTCGTCCATCCGCCCGTCCAGCAGGCGATGGCAGTACGCCTCCAAGGCGTAGCACGGCCCGGCCCGGTTGTGGCCCGCCGTGGTGGTGACCAGGATTAGCGGCTGGCGGCGCGCGCCCATGCCGGAATACATCGCGTCGTAAGCGCGCGGGCTTTGGTGTTCGTGGTATTCGTCAATGATAGCGCAGTGCGGGTTCTGCCCGTCGCCCGGATCGCCCGGCAGCGGCTTAAAAGCCCCGTTGGCCATTGGGCGGCTGATCGCCATCACGCCCGGATCGAGGCCGTAGTGTTCGGCCAGGGCCGGCGACTTCTTCACCATGGCGCGGGCGTCGCTGTAGACGATGCCGGCCTGGTCTTTGGTGGTGGCCAGGGCGTAGACCTCGGCCCCCGGTTCGCCGTCACCGCAGAGCATGTACAGGCCGATGCCGGAGGCGGTGGTTGACTTCGCGTTCTTCCTTGACACGGACAGATACCCCCGCCGAAAGCGCCGGGTCTGATCGGCCCGGCGGATGAAGCCGAAC
>DAIRDI010000290.1:0-4303 GCA_036796235.1 Candidatus Competibacteraceae bacterium
TAGCGTTCCCAAGCGATTTGTAGGTTGGGTTAGGCCGTAGGCCGTAACCCAACATCCTGATCGTGTTGGGTTACGCGCTGCGCGCTAACCCAACCTACGCATCCACGACCGATTCAGGATTGCTATAGATGCTATAGACTGGGCGTCCGGCTGGTCCTGAGCGGATCTTTCGTGCATGGCTTTGGAGCGGTGTCATGACCAATCTCAGCGAACTGTATCATACCGATTACGCCGAATGGGCGCGTCGTAACGCGGAATTGTTGCGCGCGGGCAACTATGCGGTCCTGGATATCGAGCATCTGCTGGAAGAGCTGAGCGACATGGGCAAAAGCGAACGGCACGAATTGGAAAGTCGCCTGTTGATCCTGCTGGCGCATTTGCTCAAATGGGAATATCAATATCGAACCCTCGCCGAACAGTGGCGAGAATTCGATGGGAGAAGCTGGCGCGCGACCATCATCGAGCAGCGCAAGCGCATCGCCTTGCGCTTGCGGAAATCGCCAAACTTGCGGTCGTTTCTCAGCGAAGCGGCGAACGAGCTCTATCCCGATGCGGTCGATCTGGCCAGCGACGAGAGCGGTCTGCCGCCCGAGACCTTCCCGCCGCAATGTCCCTACAGCGTCGAACAAATGTTGAACAAACGCTTTTATCCCGAGCCACGCGCCGAGAGTTAGCGCCCGACCGATCGCGCCATCGCCAGGGCGGCCAGGAAACTGGTTGCCGCGCCCAGGCTCACGGTCAGGCCGATGGCCCGCAGCGCCGGCAGCGCGGAAGTCGCCAGCAGGCCGAATACGACCAGCAACGACCCGCAACAGATCAGCAGGGCGTGAAATGTCTGCCGGCGTCGGACCGGGTCCGCGCCGGGCCGGCTGAAGAACAGCCCGTAATCGACGCCGATCCCCAGCACCAGCAACAGCGACACCAGATGGAACAGCGTCAGCCGCTCGCCCAGCGCCAACAGGAGCGCCACGGTGAGGGTCAGTCCTAACAGCACCGGCAGCAGCGCGGCGGCGACGCCCCGCCAGGACCGCAGGCCGAGCCAGACCACCGCCACGATCAGCGCCGCGCCCCCACCGAGCCGAACCAGCGTCGCCGCGCGGAATTCCGCCACCAGGCGGTTGGTTTCGGCGCGCAGGTCCAGATAATAGGCCTGACTGGCCACGCCTTGCGGCAGACCGGCGGCCAGCGCGCGGGTGTCCCGAACGCCGCTCAGCGGCAGCAGCGCGGTCCAGCCGCGGTCGCCGGGAAACAACAGCGCGCCAACCCGCGCCCCCAGCAGGGAATCCGATAAATCCTCCGGGCGCAGCGGCGGCGCGACCCGCGCGGCGGCTGCGGCGTCGAGAAACGGCGCGAACGCCTCCGCCTTGAACGGCAATCCTTCCAGCGCGGCGTGTAGCCGCGCCGCCAGCATTTCCCGGTCCGGCAGTGCGGCCTGCCGTTGCCGTTGCGTCTCTACGCTGGGCAGATAGCGCGTGGCGCCCTCGTAGCCCGCCAGCGCACCCTCGACCCGGCGCGTTTCCAGATACGCGGCCACGATTTCGCCGTGCCGCAGGGCAGTTTCGGCGTCCGGCGCGGTGATGACGATCAGATGGCCGACCTCGGGCGCGCCCAGCGCGGCGCGCAGTTCCTGATCCAGACGCAACAACTCGCGCGGCACCGGGCTGAGCGCGCCCAGATCATCCTCCCACAGCGGCGGTCTCTCAACCAGCAGGACCGCCAATACCAGCAACCCGCCCGCACCGCAGGCCAGGGCCAGCCGGGGACGGGGCCGCAACGCGGAATCCATCCAGGGGCCGACGCCCAACCGGCGCGGCGGAACCCAGTCCGCCGGCAACAGCGCGGGCAGCAGCCAGCGAGTGGTCGCCACGGCGGCGAGGATGCCGGCGATGGTGAAAACGCCCAGTTGGCTCAATCCCGGAAAATTGCCGTGGATCATCGCCAGACACCCCAACAGGGTCGTGATCATGCACAGCCGCAGGGTCGGCCACAGGTGGCGAAGCGTCTCCGCCACGGTCTCTCCGGCGCGGCGATGGCTGAACAAGTAGGTGGGATAATCCAGAGTCTCGCCCAGCAGCGTAATGCTGAAGGCGAGGGTGATGGCGTAGATCTGGCCGAACAGCAGACCGACCGCCGCCGCCCCGGCCAGCAGCGCCGCCAGCATCGGCAGCGCGCCGAGCGCGACCGGCCGCGCCGAGCGGTAGACCAAGAGCAAAATCAGCACCATCGCCGCCAGGGCCAGCGCGCCGAGCCACCCGGCATCGGCCCGCGCCTGGTCCTCGGCCAGCGTCGCCAGCACGCCGGGACCGCTCATCAACAATTGCAAGCCGGTTCCAACGCTGGCGGCGGAAAACGCCGCGCGGATCGCGGCCACCGCCTCGCGCTGGGCGGCCACGTCGTAGCCGGAAGCGCGAGTTTCGACCAGCAGCAGGGCGCGCGCGCCGTCGGGCGAGAACCAGACGCCGAGCCGCCGGGCGGGTTCGCGCATCCCCGCTTCCCACGCGCGCAACAGGCTCGACAACTCGCCGGTCGGATCGCCGGGCAACCAGGATTTTTGCAAGACCGCCAGCGGCGACTGCAATTCCCCCAACCGCTGTTGCAACGCGGCGCGCAGGCTCTCCACGGTGAAGCGGTCCGGCGCGACGGTCGGGCTGAGTTGATAGCGATGGGCGAACAGGAACCGCAGCTCTCCCTCGGGCAGGAGGTCCGCGCCGTTGGCCACCCGCGCGAACCGATCGCTGTCCCGCAGCCGTTCCGCCAACTGGCGACTGGCGGCGGCGCGGGCGGTTTCCGAGTCGCCCTCCAAGCCGATCAGGATCAATCGCGTGGTCGGGCCGCCGCGCAACTGCTCCAGCAGCAGCTCCGCGACCGGATCGGCGCGCGGCACGAACAGGCTCAGATCGGTGGCGATTGGGGTGGTCAGCGCCGTCCAGGCGCAGCCCAGCGCCGCCAGCAGCCAAAGGACCAGGATCGGCCAGCGGTTGGGGTGCTTCGCCCCCGCGGCGGGAGGAACGACGGGAGGGCGAAAACTCAACGCGGCTCGACCGTCAGCAGCCCGCGATCGCCGCCGGGTTCCAGGGTTTCGACGCTGTCGATCCACTGTTCCCGGCCCCGGATGACGATGGCGATGAGATAACGGGCAAATTCCGGCTGGCGCGGCGTCAAACGCAGGCTCCAGGCAGCCGGCGTCCCTTCAAATTCCAGTTGGTAGTACCGCTCCAGGGTCGGTCGATCGCCGGCCTGGGTGGCGCGGATCGCTTCCACGAAGGGCCGCAGTTGCGGATATCCGTTCAGATCGAACTGCCGCCGCTCGCCGTCCGGCGTCTCGACGGTCAACCAATTCTGGTCGGCGACATATTCCTCCGGGCGCGGCAACAACGTCTGTTTGCGCAGATAATCCGGAGCCCGGTAAAACAACCGCCCGGTGGCCACCAGCGGTTCGTCGAGAATGGCGAGGGTTTTTTCCTCGCGGAACGGCGCTTCCACCATCCGCACCGCCGCCAGCGCGGCCATGACTTCCGCGAGCGCCGCGTCGGTCGCCGACGCCGCCAGCGGCCATCCCAGCAACAGGCCGAGCCAGAACCGGCGGTTCATGGATCGCCCCGCGGCACGATGGTGATTCGTGCTTCCGCCAGCATCTGGCCGGCGGCGCTGACCTGGATCGCATAGATGCAATGGCCGATATCGCCTAGCAACTGGCGCGCGGTGATTTCCAGCGGCGCGGCGACCGCGTCCAGTTCGGCGACGTACCAGCGCGCCTCGCGCACGGCCGCCAGATAACCCGGCGGGGCCGCCTGACCGGATGATTCGGCGCATAGACCGCCATGAACCGCCGCCGCCTGGGCGCCGTACTCGAAAGCATGAACCGCCACCAGCCGGCCCTCCCGGCGCAGGGGATTGGCCGGATCGCGATGGGAATTCGTCACGCAGACGATGGAGAAGTCATCCCAGGCCACCACCGCGTCCAGCAGGCACATGGCCCCATCGTGCGGGATCAGTTGTTGAAGGCGCGCTTTGTCCAGACCGCGGTTTTCATGAATGTGCATTTCAATCCCTGCATCCCGATGACGATACGCCTGCGGCAAACGATCCCTTGGCTTCAACTGACCGCCGGCAGACTGTCCAGCGGCCAACGCGGCGCGACAGCAATCGCGGCATCCTCGCCTTGGCCAGCCGCCAGCCGCCGCCAGCCGGCGTAGGCGATCATCGCGCCGTTGTCGGTGCAAAACTCCAGTCGGGGATAATAGACTTGTCCGCCCAGTTCCGCGGCTTGTTCCCGCAATCGTTCCCGCAAGCGTCGATTGGC
>DAIRDI010000291.1:0-4286 GCA_036796235.1 Candidatus Competibacteraceae bacterium
ATCATCGGACGAATGGTGGGACCAGCGCATCATCACGGGAACGCTCCCCGAGCAGTACGATGGCGGAATGAGCTTCTTGAAACGCTGGAACTCTCGTGTTCAGGGCGAAGGCTCTTTCAATCAGGCAGGCCGCCCAGAGGTTCCCGAAACCGTATTCGAGGAGCTTCTGATCAATGCGCTGATCCACCGGGATTACTTCATCAAGGATTCGATCAAAGTGTTCATCTTCGATGATCGTATCGAGATACGCAGTCCCGGCAAATTACCCAACAACCTCACCGTAGAACAGATTCGCCGCGGGCTTCGACGGAGTCGGAATGTGCTCCTGGCTTCTTTTGCACCGGAACTGCTGAACTACCGGGGGATTGGCAGCGGAGTGCTGCGGGCTCTGAAAAGCTGGCCGTCCATTTCTTGGTTCAACGATACGGATGGAGAGGAGGTCGTGGCAACGATTCATCTGACCCAGCCATCGATATGAGGACTGAAATCTGAACCATGGAAGAAACCGCCACCACGCACCACGCCGACCCGCAGATCGCCCACCCGATAGCGGGCGTCCATCGGCAACTCGTCCAACTCCGCCAGCGCTTCGGGATGACGGCGGGTCGTCGCGCCCGACCAGCGCCACCGACGGCAGATTACCGATGAGGCCGTAGTCGCCGATGTTCTTGTACATGCGTCCTCCGTGGATCGGCGGGTTGAGAGGAGTCGGCTGATGAGACCGTCCCCGGTCAGTCAGATGGAAATGGCCCAGTCCGGCAGGATACCCAACGCCATCGTTTCCAGCACCTTGTCCCAACCGGTCAGCACCAACACCCCCAACAGCAGCAGGGTCCAGCCGAGCAGCTTCTTGGCCGAACCGGCCCGGCTCAGGGTCGCCGGCCGCCATCGCGCCAGCAATCGGTTGGACAACAGCCCGGCCGCCAATAACGCCGAAGCCGTGCCGATCCCGAAGGCGAACATGATCACGAACGCCATGCCCGTTTGCTGTCCGAGCGAAGCCAGGGCGATGGCCGCGCCGAGGGTGGGACCCACGCAGGGCAGCCAGACCAGCCCGAGCAACGCGCCTACGCCGAACTGTCCCGCGGGCGTGGTAGTCGCGGCCTGACCCAGGCCGTCGAAGCGACTGGTCAGGCGCGAGAGCTGAAAACTCACCCAGTCCGCCACCGGTCGCGCCAGCAGCGTTGCCGCGATCAGCAGCAGCAGAACGGCGGCGACGTAACGCAACGCTTCCGGGTCGATCTGGAGGTTGAGCAAGACCAGCGTCAGCAGGGTCCCCGCCAGGGCGAACGCGGTGCTGAGTCCGAGCGCGAGAAACCACGGCCCCGACCGACCGCCGGTGGCGGCGGAGGACATCACCACCGGCACCAGCGGCCAGACGCACGGGGAGAGGATGCTCAGCACCCCGGCGACTCCCGCCAGGGGAATCGAGGCCGCGTCCAGGCTCATCGGGCATGCGCTCCCTGATTGAGGGCGGCGAAGATTGCGTCTTTACGGGTTTCCGCCACGCTGAACCAGAGTTGCTCTTCCCCCCGGTACAGCAGGAGCGTCGATTGGCGCGGCGCGCGGAAGCGCTTGACTGCTTCCTTGTCGTTGTCGAAATCCACATCCAGGATATGGAGCGCCACCTCCGGATGCGCGGCGCGGTAGGCTTTGAGAACGTCCCGCTGCTTGGCGCAGGTCGAGCACCAGGGAGCCGAGATATCGATCAGCACCAAGTGGTTCTCGGCTTGCAGCGCCGCGAACCGTTCCGGCGAAAACGGCTCCTTTTCCAAGGCCCAGGCCGTCCATGGAAGACTCAGGGCGAGTAACAGGGCGAAGAGCATCGGTTTCATCGGTCATGACTCCTTAAGTTTGTGGAAAAACGCGTTTGTGGAAAAACGCGTTTGTGAAAGCATGCGTGTGAAAGGGAATGGCTCGGATAAACGTCAGATCTCTCCCCCGCAAGCGGGACAGGGTCGGCGATGCCACTCATGGGGGATGATCGATATCGGGCATCGCGACGATGCCCGTTCCGGTGGCGGCGAACTCAACACGGGGCAAACGATGAACCATTCTGGAAGCCGTACCGTGGCGCCAAGTCGCAATGAGCGCCGACGGTCATCGAGAGGCGTCCGGCGCGGGCCGAGGATTCAATCGTGACGGCCGCAAAATGGCTCTGCTGGTTGAAGCCGTGGACCACGGGGATGTGGCGCAAATCCTGTGGCGCGCTTCGAGTGGAGGCGACGGTGGGAAGGGCGCTCCGGTCATTGAAGCCGCCGGCGTGGGCGGAGGACAGAGCGGACAGGGCGACGATCAAGGCAAAGCTGGCGGCGGTAAAGGTGTTTTTCATGATGACTCTCCTCGTAGATCGGGGTTTCGGTTTCAACATTCCGCATGGCAAGCGGACTTGTCGATGCTTACGCAACCGGCCCGGCCCTGGATGCAGCCCCAGCTAAAAATCCGCAAAACCTGCGACGTAATCGTTCGGAAAGTCAGAGGATGTACGAAATCTCTCCCTGCAAGCGAGTAAAGGGCAGGAGTTGAGGTTAGTTTTTCAGTAGGTTAGCTCGCTAGAAGTCGCACAAAACCGCACCTTGAGGTTGTAATGGGCATCAGTCTTTTTTACAATTATGAGTAAATTTACTCAGGATAGTAAAAAAAGATGTTTTTCGAGCGAAAACAAGCTAATACCTTGAAGCAGCGCCTTCAGGAATCCCCAACTTTCATGATCGTCATCGCCGGTCCTCGGCAGGTCGGCAAGACCACCCTGGTGCGTCAGGCGCTGGCGGACCGACCGGCAAAATATGTTGCGGCGGATCAACCCCTGCCCGATGCGACTGATCCGCTCGCCAGCTCATTCGCCGAGACGGTGCTTGCAACGCAAATGATCCCCGGCGCGCAACCGACCGCTGAATGGCTGGCGCAACAATGGATGCAGGCTCGCGCCAGAGCGAAGACGCTACCGCGTGAAGAGCGATTCGTGCTGGCCATCGACGAAATTCAAAAAGTCCCGCGCTGGTCTGAGGTCGTCAAGGGGTTGTGGGATGCGGATCGTGCCGAGAATCTCAACATGCACGTAATATTGCTCGGCTCCTCGCCCTGGCTCATGCAAAAAGGGCTCACGGAAAGCCTGGCTGGGCGCTACGAGCTGATCCGCATGAATCACTGGTCCTACCCGGAAATGCAGGAGGCGTTCGACTTTTCGCTCGATGAATACCTCTATTTTGGCGGCTACCCAGGCAGCGCGCGCCTGATCCGCGAAGAACGCCGCTGGCGCGAGTATGTACGCGGCGCCCTGATCCACCCGAATATCGAGAAGGACATCCTCCAGATGACCCGGGTAGACAAGCCCGCCCTGCTCAAAAATCTGTTCGAGTTGGGCTGCGCGTACTCCGGACAGATCGTTTCTTACACGAAATTGCTGGGACAGTTGCAGGACAAGGGCAACACCGTGACCTTGGCGCACTATCTTGAGTTGCTCTCGCAGGCTGGCTTGCTCGCCGGCTTGTCCAAGTATGCCGGGCAGAAACATCGCCAACGCGCCTCCAGCCCCAAACTCAACGCGCTCAATACCGCGCTGATTGCAGCGGTTACCGGCTATGCCTTCGCTGAGGCGCGCGCGGATCGCTCCTATTGGGGCCGGCTGGTCGAAAGCGCGGTCGGCGCGCACCTCTGCAATACCGCGTCCGACAACTGTCAGGTGTGCTACTGGCGCGAAAGCCCGAACGAGGTCGATTTCGTGTTGACCGATGGCCGAAGGTTGGCCGCCATCGAGGTCAAGAGCGGCGCAACTTTCGCCGCCCCGAAGGGGTTGGGCGCCTTCGCCGAACAATTCAAGCAGGCCCGCCAAATCGTTGTCGGGGAAGGCGGCATTCCGCTCGCTGAATTTATGTCGCGACCAGCGGAAGACTGGCTGGAGTAAGGCGGTGATGTGGGTTCCTCGTCGCGTCCGAGTCATTCCCGATCAGCGTAACCGTCCAGTCGAAAATCCAGTACAGGATCTGGCGAGTTTTCGTTCTGAAGCAACCTGGGTTTTGCTCGGCGAGCCTGGCGCGGGAAAAACGACGGCTTTTCAAATTGAAGCCGATGCGACTGACGGGCAAGTTCTCAGCATCGACGAATTCATCAATCTTGATATCGAATCCGCATGGCGAGGCAGGACGCTATTTCTTGACGGTCTCGACGAGGTGCGTGCTGGCGGCGGCGACAGCATCCTCCAGCGGGTTCGTCGGCAACTGAAACGCATGGGAAATCCGCCGTTTCGCATCGCCTGCCGCGCCGCCGACTGGTATGGCTCGACGGAT
>DAIRDI010000292.1:0-4286 GCA_036796235.1 Candidatus Competibacteraceae bacterium
CAACATGGGTTCCACGGTGATCCTGCTGTTCGGTCCGGGCGCGGTGCGTTGGGAGCCCCCTCTTCGGGCGGGGATCGCGGTACGGATGGGGCAACGGTTGGGGAAGCTGGCCCGGTCGGTCGTTTGAATGCCGTCTCAGGCGCGATCCAGGGGGAAGGCGATGACTTCCTGGAGCGAACCCTTCCCCGCCGCCAGCATCACCAGTCGGTCGAAGCCCAGCGCCACCCCGGCGCAGTCGGGCAAGCCCGCTTCCAGGGCGTCCAGCAGATATTCGTCAATCGGCATCAGCGGCAGTCCCAATGCCCGGCGGGCCGCGTTTTCCCGCTCGAAGCGCCGACGCTGTTCGTCGGCGTCGCCCAGTTCGTGAAAGCCGTTGGCCAGCTCGAGACCGTTTAGATATAACTCGAAGCGCTCGCCGACCGGCGGATCGCCCGGCCGCAACCGGGCCAGGGCCGCCTGCGAAGCGGGATAGTCGTAGATGAAGGTCAGTCGCCCTTGGCCGAGGCGCGGCTCGATCCAATGCGTCAGCAGCAGATCCAGCCACGGGTCGGTGTCGTCCGCCGGCATCCCCGGCGGAATGGGCACAGCGTGATGCGCCGCGCAGACCGCCAGTTCCGCCGTGCTCGTTCGATGCGGGTCCAGATCCAGATGGCGCTGAAATAGCTCTCGATAGCTCAACCGCTCCGGTGTGGCCAGCGTCAATCGCCGGGCCAGCAACTCGGTCACCAGTTCCGCCGCCTCGTCCATCAATCGATGGTGGTCGAATCCGACTCGATACCATTCCAGCAGGGTGAACTCGGGATTGTGGCGGCGGCCGGCCTCGCCGTCGCGGAACACCCGCGCGATCTGGTAGATACAGCCGCTGCCCGCCGCCAGCAGCCGCTTCATCGGAAATTCCGGCGAGGTGTGCAGATAGAGCGTCTGACCGTGTTGTGGCCCCGGTCCGGAATAGGCTGCGCCAAAACTGGCTAGATGGGGATGGGTGACCGCCGCTGTCGACAGGGTTGGCGTCTCCACCTCCAGCACCCCGCGCGCCGCAAAGAAGACGCGGATTCGTTGTAGCAATTCCGCCCGCAGCCGCAGGGTCGCCAAGTCGGCGCAGGGTCGCCAGGCGGGCGAAGCCACCAATAGTCGCGCCGCCGCGCGCTATTCCTTGACCCGCGAGACGTACTCGCCGGTGCGGGTATCGACTTTGATCACCTCGCCGTTCTGCACGAACAGCGGCACCCGCACCCCCGCGCCGGTTTTCAGGGTCGCTGGCTTGCCGCCGCCGCCTGAGGTGTCGCCGCGCACGCCGGGATCGGTCTCAACGATGGTCATGACCACGAAATTGGGCGCCGCCACGCTCAGCGGGACGCCGTTCCACAAGGTCACCTGGCAGATCGCTTCTTCCTTCAGCCACTTGGCGATGTCGCCCACGGCGGCCGCGTCGGCGGTCAACTGTTCGTAGCTTTGCGGGTCCATGAAGTGCCAGTACTCACCGTCGTTGTAGAGATACTGCAATTCCACATCGACCACATCGGCGCCTTCCACGGTGTCGCCCGATTTGAAGGTCCGCTCGATGACCCGACTGGTCTTCAGGTTGCGCACCTTGACCCGGTTGAACGCCTGACCCTTGCCGGGTTTGACAAATTCGTTCTCGACGATGGCCCAGGGATCGCCGTCCAGCATGATCTTCAGGCCGCTCTTGAATTCATTGGTACTATAGTTCGCCATAAAACCCGCCCTTAATTGAAAGCTTGAGATAAAACCGCGAAATTATGATAACGGCAAAGACGCCGGCGCGTCAGATTTCGGCCTGGCAACGGGAGTTGGCCCAAGCCATCACCGATCCGGCCGAACTGCTGAGGATCCTGGAACTCGATCCGGCGCTGCTGCCGGCGGCGCGGACGGCGGCGGCCCGCTTTCCCCTGCGGGCGCCGCGCGGTTTCGTGGCGCGGATGGTCAAGGGCGATCCCGACGACCCACTGTTGCGGCAGGTGCTGCCGCTGGCGGCCGAATCGACGTCGCCCCCGGATTTTGAGGTCGATCCCGTCGGTGATCGAGCCGCGCTGGCGGCGGCGGGTGTACTGCATAAGTATCATGGCCGGGCGCTGCTGCTGGTCACCGGCGCTTGCGCGGTGCATTGCCGTTATTGCTTCCGTCGGGAATTTCCCTACGCCGAATCCCGCGCCAGTGCGGACGAGTGGCGGCCGGCCCTGTCCTATCTGGCGGATGACGCCAGCCTGCGCGAGGTGATTCTGAGTGGCGGCGATCCCCTGTCCCTGTCCGACCGGCGGTTAGGCGCGTTGCTGGCGGCGCTGGACCGCATCCCCCATCTGGAACGGTTGCGCATTCACAGCCGACAGCCCATCGTGCTGCCCGAACGGGTCGACGACGGGCTGCTGGACCTCTTGGCTCAAACTCGGCTGCGGCGAGTGCTGGTGGTTCACGCCAATCATCCCCGAGAGATCGACGGCCGGGTGCGCGAGGCGCTGGAACGGGTGGCGGCGGCGGGCGTGACGCTGTTCAACCAGTCGGTGTTGTTGCGTGGGATCAACGATTCGGCGGCGACGCTGGTCGAGCTCAGCGAAGCGCTGTTTTCCGCCCGGGTACTGCCTTACTATCTACACCTGCTCGACCGGGTTTGCGGCGCCGCGCATTTCGAGGTGAAGGAACCCGAAGCATCGGCTATTATGAAGGCAGTGCGCCAGCGGCTGCCAGGCTATCTGGTCCCCCGCTTGGTGCGGGAACAGCCGGGGCAACCGGCCAAAACCCCGGTCGGGTAGCGATGCGGACCTGACTCCGTTTTCCATCAGCGCCACGCTATTAGCAGAGGTTGGAGCCCGTGTCTGATCCTTCCGTTATCAACCTGCTCGTCGTGGATCGTTCCCGATCCGATATCGACCATATCACGCAGACGCTGCGCGGCGACGGTTATCAACTCGAGCTCATTCATACCGACCAAGTTGAAGACGCCCGCGGCGCCATCGACTACCAACCGCTGGATATGGTCCTGCTACGCTTGGGCGAGGAGCTGCCCACCATCGCCGAGATCCGCTTGATGGTGGCCGAGGCCAAGCAGGATATTCCCCTCATCGCGGTGGTGGACGACGACTATCGTCAACAGCACAAACCGGCCCGTCTGTTGGAGGAGGGCGCCGACAACTATTTTTATCTGGATGACGCCGACCATCTGGTGGCGGTGGTCCGCAAGGAATTGCGGCACTTGCAGGCGCGCAAGCGCGAACAATCCTTCGAGACCCGTTTCAAGGAGAGCGAGAGCCGCAGTCAGGCGCTTCTGGAAAATATTCAGGAGGCCATCGCCTATATCCATGAAGGGGTTCACGTCTACGCTAATCCGGCCTATCTGCGGCTGTTCGGCTACGACGCCAGGGAGGAACTGGCCAACATCCAACTGGTGCATATGGTCCCCCCAGGATACCGGGACGCGCTGAAAAGCGTGTTGCGCCGCAGCATTCGCTCGGGCAAGGCCGTCGAACCCGTGGAATTGGTCGGGGTGCGCCGCAACGGGCAAAATCTCCCGATCCTGCTGGAATGCGCGCCGACCCGGATGAACGACGAGCCCTGTACCCAGATCATCGCGCGCGACGCCACGGCGGAAAACAATCCCCACCTCCAACAGGAACTCGAAAAGCTGCTCAAGTTCGACGAGACAACGGGGTTGTACAGCCGACGGTTTTTTGTTGAAACCCTGGAGATCGATCATTCGGGTACCGTGCTGTACATCCTGCTGGTCGATTACGCCGCGATCCGGTATGCCATGGGTTTCGAAGCCATCGAACAATTCACGTTAGAAATTTCTAAAATTATCAAGGTGTTGTTAGCGATGGAGGATATCGCCGCGCATTTCGCCAGCGGGGTGTTCACCCTTTACGTACCCGCCAACTCGCCGACGGATCCTTTGGAGCTGGCCGAGCGCACTCGCCTGGCGATCGCCGAGCACAACTTTCAGATCGGCGGCAAGCTGTTCACAACCACCTGTTGCGTCGGGGTTTACCAGGCGCGCGACAGCCACGAGAGCGCGATCCAGATGCTCTCGCAGGCCGATCGCGCCTGCGAGAGCGCCCGCCAGCGAGGCGGCAATCAGATCGAAGTCTATAAGCCGCCCAAGGAAGATCGGTCGAGCATCGCGGTCAGCGAACAAGATGAATCCATCATCCGGTTGATTCGCAATTCCCTGACCAAGGGACGGTTGCGTCTGGTCTACCAGCCGATCGTCAGCTTTGAAACCGCCGAGGAAGCACGCTACAAGGGATACCTGGAAGTCGTGGACCAGAACGGCA
>DAIRDI010000293.1:0-4276 GCA_036796235.1 Candidatus Competibacteraceae bacterium
GCGGGCCGATCTGGCTGCCGACCAACTACACCCTGGTTCAGGCGCTGGAGAAGTTTCACCGCTTCCTGGGCGACAATTTCACCGTCGCCGTGCCCTGCCTGAACGATCGGGAACTCAATCTCCGGGAAATCGCCACGCTGATCGCCGAGCGGCTGGTGGGGATTTACCGACGCGACGACCAGGGCCGCCTCCCGGCGTTTCCCGCCGACAGCCCCTTCCAGCACGATCCGCACTGGCGCGACGGGCTGCAATTCTACGAATACTTCCACGGCGACACCGGTCAAGGCCTGGGCGCCGCCCATCAAACCGGCTGGACCGGCCTGCTGGCGAATCTGGTGCTGCGTCGCTACCGGCGGGAGGTTCCGGCGTATTGGAGCCAGCGGATAGCGACCTGAATCCCGACGGTGAACGGCCGAACCCTGCCGATCGCCACGACGAAGGGTGGATGAAGCGCGGGCCTGAAGAGGTCGCCACTTACGGACGCCGCAACCGTGTCCATCGAGTTCGTGGGGCCGGTCACCGCGCTGGCCAAGGTCGAATGTTCGATCCGGCCCAAGCGCTTCACCGACCTGCTGAGCCTGATCCACCTCGACGGCCGCTGGCAAATCTCTGCCCCTCCTGGGTATGCAGCACGCCGTCCGGATGGAACGCAAAGAACGCAAAGGCGAAAGTGACCACGTAGGGGACGTCCTCGCCTCGGCGCTGCACGACCACGTTGCCGACCTCCGCGCCCCGCGTGATATCCGCGTTGTCGAGCGCCGAGACCTGCCCCGGCCGCCAGTCGATGCGCAAGTCGCCCGTCTCAATCAATCCGCGTTCGCGCACCAAGGGCAGCGCCCATGCCCGCTCGCCCACCGCCACCACGCGCAGCATCGGCGCGACGCCCTCCGGCAGTCGTCCGGCGAACAGAAAGGGGCGCGTCGCCCGGTCGTAACCCACGTAGGGATTGGTCCCATAAGCCCGCGAACCCGGACGATCCGGGATCAACACCCGTCCGGCCGGCGCGCGCTCGCGAAAGCTGGCGAAGGATTCCAAGCGCGAGGGCAGCATCTCCAGCGACCGGCCCGTCAGTTCGCCGACGATGGCGTCGCCGCCGAATTGCTGCCACCAGCTTTCGGTCTGGCGGTCGTACATCACCAGATCGGAATGGCGCAATTTGCCGGTCGTGCCGAAGTCCAGGATTCGTCCGTCCAGGCGCCGGTCGAACACGATGGAGGTGTTGCACAGCGGGCAATAGGTCACGGCCACGGGAATCCCGGCCACCACATCGTTGACGATCTCGTGCCACATCAGGATGCGCAGCGGATAGGCGCGCGCCTCACCGCCGATGACGAGCGAGATCACGGGTTCTTCGGGCTTTAGATCGGTGGCTTCGGCGAGCGGTGCGAATCGCGGATGATCGATCGCGGGAATGCCGTCCTTGGGCGGCCCACCCGACTGGATTTCCGCCAAATCGACGCGGGTTCGCGAGAAATCGGTGCGCGGCCATTCCCGTAGCCAATCTCCGGGCGCATCGATCGCCGTCCGCGCCGCCGAAGCCGCCACAAGGAAAAACCCCAGAGCCAAGGCCATGATGGGACGAAGGATGGTCATCAGGATTTTACTCCGTGGAAAAAAGGCGATCAGAAGCGGCGCGCCGCTTGGGGAATCAGCGGCTTCCGCTCTCCAGCGTGGGGGTCGATCGGTTTCCGGCGATCGCTCAGAGCGCCTGCCAGCGCGCCTGATACATCGGTCGCTCCGGCGGCGAAAGCACTGGAGCGACCGGCTGCATGGTCACCCACAACTCGCCTCGGGCCGGCATCGTCGCGCCAGCGGGCAACGTCAGCACCTCGGCGCTCCCGTCGTCGGGCAGCACGCCGAGCATGACCGGCGGCGTGTCGCGGGTCTTGAGCCACAGCACGCACCGCTGGCCGGGCGGCACGGCCATCGCGCGCAGGTTGCTGACGTGCAACCGGCCGCCTTCGGCCTTCGCCACCGTCCACAGCACGTCCCGTTCGGCGTCGCGAATCATGGCGATGGCCGCGCCCGAACCGGGTGGAGCAGTCAGTTGTGGCGTCAGGGCCAGCACCGCTGCGAACACCCCGGCGAAGGCCAGTCCGCGCCAGAAGCCCAGACGATTCCACCACGGTTCGCGGCGCGGCGCTGGAAACAGCCGGGTTTCCAGAGCGCTCCAAACCGCCGGCGGCGGTGGGACTGGCGGGCTGCCGGCCACCAGCCGGTTCAAACGGCGCTCCCAGTCCGCCACCGCCCGTTGCAGATTGGGATGGGCGGGCAACAGTTGCTCGAACCGCCGCCGCCCCGCGCCGCGCAGGACGCCCAGCACGTACTCGGCGGCCAATAGGTCGCGTCGGGATGGCGATTGCAGGTTCATGGCGTCTCCAGCTTCGGCGTCGATCGAGGTTGCGGCCGATGGTTTGAGGTCAATCTCGCCAGGCCCGCGCGGCGAAGGCTTCGTCCAACGGCGTGTGGAAGAGATGGTTGGCGTAGTTGCTCAAGGTTTTCACCGCGATGGCCAGCACGATCTCCAGAAGCTGTCGCTCGGTGTAACCCGCCGACAGGAAGCGATCCACCGCCGCGCGGCTGGGCAAGCCTCGCTCGACCACCAGTACGCGCGTGAATTCACTCAGCGCGGCCAGCTTGGCGTCGGGAACCGGCGCGCCGTCGCGGAGGGCGTCGGTCACCGCCGCCGGAACCTTCGAGACGGCGCCCGCCAACACGCTGTGCGCGCTCACGCAATACTCGCAGCCGTTCTCGCGGCTGATCGTGAGGAACACCACTTCCTGCTCCACCGGGGTAAAGCCGGACTGCTGGCGAAACCGCGCGTAGCCTTCCAGATAGGTCGCGAACAGACCCGGCGAGTTGACCATTCGGGCGTACATGTTCGGGATGAACCCAACCTGGGCCTTGGCTTTTTCGAGCAAGGCCCGGGCCTCGGGGTCGGCGTCGTCGAGGGTTTTGGGAGACAGCGTCAATTGGTATTCGGCGAGCATGAGCGAGATCTCTGGGAGGATTTGATCGTTAGCGGCGGACTGGAAAACTGGCTTGAGAGCCAAAACTTTTGATCCATACTTTGAGTTACGCCTTGGGTGGGTGCTTGGATGCAGGGAGCTAAAAATTTGTCATCGGTGATCGACCGTCCAGTCCCTGGGTGTTCACTCCAGCGTTTTTTTCAAACTTCTGGCCAGAGTTGCATCCAGGGTCGGATCGGTTGCGTAAGCATCGACAAGCCCGCTCGCAACGCGGAATCCTGAATCCCCTATCCCTGAGGAGCCTCATCATGAAAACCACGCTCGCCGCCGCCAGCTTCGCCGCGATCCTCGCCCTGTCCGGTCTGTCCGGCGCCCATGCCGGCGGCTTCAACGACCGGAGCGTGATCTCCGATACCGCCCTGATCCCGACGGCGCGACAGGCTCTGAGCGACGGTCCCGTGGTCCACGGGTTCAACGAGAAGAGCCACCACGCCGAAGCCGCTCTTGCATCCTCGGCGCGGGCCGACCGTACCCGGGCCACCGCCGGCGTCCATTGCGACCTGGCGCCGCGGTTCGGCTTTCAGGACGGCGCCTCGTTCGCCGCGTGCTGAACCCATCAACATGAATGCGGCGGGGCCTCGTCGCGAGACCCGATTTATTGATCCCGCCCCCACGAATGGCATCGCCAACCCTCATTCTCACCCCTCTCTCGCCTGCGGGAGCGGGGTTTTTGTCTGTTCTCCGTAGCGCCATGAAGGAGCTTTTCCGATGTCGGGTATACCCATGCCGGCCCTGATCGGGTCGTTGATCGTCATTGCCTTGGTGAGCGTGGCCCTGGCGCCGCGCGCGCGCACCGTGGAGGGTTTTTTCCGAGGCTGGGGCGAGAACGGCGCCGCACCGGGCGTGCTGACGCTGACGTTCTCGCAGGTCACCACCTGGATCTTTGCCCGCTCCCTGCTGAACGCCGCCATCCTGGGCTATTTCTTTGGGATCGCCGGCGCGCTGGCCTACACCGCTTACTACGGTTCCTTTCTCACCGGTTGGTTGATCGTCGACCGCCTGCGCTTCACCCACGGTCAGGAGAACGTGCAGGGCTTCCTCGAAGCCCGCTTCGGCCGGCTCGGGACCGCCTGCTTTAATCTGTTGATCTCCCTGCGCCTGCTCACCGAGGTGTTCGCCAACTTGCTGGTGGTGGGCATCGTCTTCGGCGCGGCGGGCTCGGCGGCTTATGTGTGGTCGATCCTGGCGGTGGCGGGCGTCACGCTGGTCTATTCGATGACTGGTGGCTTGCGCGCCTCCTTGCGCAC
>DAIRDI010000294.1:0-4266 GCA_036796235.1 Candidatus Competibacteraceae bacterium
GCCCTGACCGGCGGCGTCCTGTTCGCCATGGGCTTGGCGGGGATGATCCTGCAAAAGCATCTATTACGGCGGATTCTGGCCTTCAACATTCTGGGCAGCGGCAGTTTTCTGGCTCTGATCGGGCTGGGCCAGCGCGGCGGCCCGCCCGACCCGGTACCGCAGGCCATGGTGCTGACCGGCATCGTAGTCGCGGTCTGCGCCACCGCCCTGGCTCTGGCCCTGGCTCGGCGGTTGCTGAGTTTGACGGGCACGATGAGCCTGCCCGGCGACGAAGACGTCACCGACTGACATGCCCTTCGTTCTCGATCCCTTGCCCTGGCTGATCCTGTTGCCGCTGTTCTGGGCGACGCTGGCCTTTCTGTGCGGTCCTCGCGCGGGCGCGCCGCTGGGGCTGGCGACCGCGCTCGCCCAAGTCCCGCTGGCGCTGCTGCTGGCGATGGAGATCGCCCAAGATGGCCCGCGCCGCTACGCCATCGGTGGCTGGGGCGCCCCGCTGGGCATCGATCTGGCGGCGGACGGCCTGACCGCCTTCATGCTGCTGCTCGCGGCCGCGGTCACCCTCGCGATCGCGCTCTATGCCCGAAGCTACTTTGCGGCCAGTCCTCGCCTCGCCGCCGGATTCTGGCCGCTGGCCGGCTTTCTGGCGGCGGCTCTGAATGCGCTGTTCCTGGCCGCCGACATTTTCAATCTCTACGTCACCCTGGAACTGCTCGGGCTGGCCGCCGTGGCGCTGGTCGCCATCAACGGGGATAAGGCGTCAGTCACCGCGGCGGTGCGTTATCTCTTAGCCACCCTGCTGGGTTCCGGGGCCTATCTGATGGGTGTGGCCCTGCTCTACGGCAGCTACGGCACGGTGTCGCTGGAACTGCTCGGCGACCTGGTTCAACCGCTGCCGGCCACGCAATTGGCGGTGGGACTGATGGTGCTGGGCATGCTGCTCAAAACCGCCCTGTTCCCCTTTCACGTCTGGCTGCCGCCGGCCCACGGCGGCGCGACGCCGCCAGTCAGCGCCCTGCTGTCCGCCCTGGTGATCAAAGCCTCGTTCTATTTGCTGCTACGCCTGTGGTTCGGTCCGTTTCACGAACTGGTCACCCCCTTGGCGGCCCAGGCGCTGGGTTGGCTGGGCGTAGCGGCGATTCTCTGGGGTTCGCTGCGGGCGCTGGCCCAAACCCGGCTCAAGATGCTGGTGGCCTACTCCACCGTCGCCCAGGCCGGTTATCTATTCCTGGTATTCCCGCTGGCGACCGCCACGCCGCCGGAAGTGGCGCGGCTCGCCATCGAAGGTGGGGTCTATCAGATCGCCGCCCATGCCCTGGCCAAGGCGGCGATGTTCGCCGCCGCCGGGGCGATGGTGCTGGCCATAGGTCGCGACGACATCGCTGGCCTGCACGGCGCGGGCGCCAAGCTCTGGCTGAGCCTGACCGCCTTCACCCTGGCCGGCATGACCCTGATGGGTCTGCCGCCGACCGGGGGCTTCATCGCCAAGTGGCTGTTGCTGCAAGCGGCGCTGGCCAGCGGCCAGTGGTGGTGGATCGTGGCGCTGATCGTCGGCGGTCTGCTCGCCGCCGCTTACGTGTTCAAGGTCCTGCGCCAGCCGTTCCCCCCAACGGCGGCCGCTGATCCCATGCTCCGCTCGCCGCCGCTGACCCTGGAACTGGTCGCGCTGGTCCTGGCGCTGGGCGCTCTCGCCTTGGGTCTGCGCGCCGTGGAGCCGCTGGCCCTGCTCGACGCGGGCCGCTTGTGGGAAATCCGGCCATGAATCTGACGATGCTGCCGCTGCTGGTCATCGCTACTTCACTCATTCCGGGACTGATCATCTTTCTGCTGGGCGAACGGCATTACACCACCCGCACCGCGCTCAACCTGAGCGGCGCGGTCGCCAAGGTGCTGCTGGTGGCCTACATGCTCTGGGGCGTCAGCCAAGGCCAAACTTTCGAGTTCCACTACACCGTACTGCCCGGCCTGGACCTGATGCTGCGCGCTGATGCCCTGGCCCTGTTGTTCGTCCCGCTGTCGGCTTCGCTGTGGCTGGTGACCACCCTTTATGCCGTCGGGTATCTGGAAGGTTCGCCGAACCGCAGCCGGTTTTTCGGCTTCTTCAGCCTGTGCGTCGCCTCGACCACGGGCATCGCCCTGGCCGGCAATCTCTTCACCTTCTTTATCTTTTACGAATTGCTGACGCTGTCTACTTATCCCTTGGTGGTGCATCGGGGAACTCGCAAGGCATTGCGCGCCGGCGGCATCTATCTCGCCTACACCCTGGCCGGCGGCGCGGTGCTGCTGGTCGGCGTGGTGTGGTTATACGCGCTCGCCGGCAGCGTGAATTTTATCGAGGGTGGCCTGCTGGAACCGCTGGCGGTGGACCATGCGGCCTCCCTGCGCATCATCTTTCTCCTGCTCATCGTCGGGGTCGGGGTCAAAGCGGCGCTGGTCCCCTTGCACGGCTGGCTGCCGCTGGCGATGGTGGCGCCGGCCCCGGTATCGGCCCTGCTACACGCGGTCGCGGTGGTCAAGGCCGGCGCCTTCGGCATCGTCCGGATCGTCTACGATGTTTACGGCGTGGAGTTTGCTCAAGATCTGCAACTCCTGTGGCCGCTGGCGATCGCGGCGGCGATCACCATTGTCTACGGCTCCCTGCGCGCCCTGTTCCAGGACGATCTCAAGCGCCGGCTGGCCTATTCCACGGTCAGTCAAGTGTCCTACATCGTGCTGGGCGTAAGCCTGTTCGGTCCGATCGGCACTCTCGGCGGCCTGGTGCATCTCGTTCACCAGGGCATCATGAAAATCACCTTGTTTTTCTGCGCCGGCAACTACGCCGAAACCTTGGGCATCCACAAGGTCAGCGAAATGGCCGGGGTCGGTCGGCGGATGCCCTGGACCACGGTCGCCTTCACCGTGGCCGCCTTGGGCATGATCGGCCTGCCACCCTTGGCCGGCTTCGTCAGCAAGTGGTATCTGGGCCTCGGGGCGCTGGAAGCGGGCATGCCCTGGGTGCTGGCGGTGCTGGTGGCGTCCAGCCTGCTGAACGCCGCCTATTTCCTGCCCACCCTTTACCAGGCGTGGTTCGCCGCGCCCGCGGAACCCTGGCCGGCAGCGGCGGGTCGACGGGAAACCGGCTGGCTGTTGCTGGCGCCACCGCTGATCACCGCCGCCGCGACCCTGGCCGCTGGCCTCTTCGCCGCTTCCGGCTACAGCCCGCTGGAATGGGCCAAACTGATCACCGCGCGGGAGTATCTGCGATGACCGGCGCGCTCCTGCCTGCCCTTTTCCTGACGCCGTTGCTGCTCGCGATGCTGGTCGCGGCGCCCGCGACCCGGCGTTGGGCCGAGTGGCTGGCCCCCTGGGGGGCGTTGCCCGCCCTGTTGGCGGCGCTGCTGGCCCCACCCAACTTGACCCTGGATCTGCCGTGGCTGCTGTTGGGCGCGCGCTTCGCTCTGGACGATACGGGACGACTGTTCTTGTTGTTTACCGCCTTGCTATGGCTGGTCGGCGGTCTGTACGCCCGGGGTTATCTCGCCGCCGATCCGCGCCGCGCCGGGTTCACCGCGCTGTTTCTCGTCACCCAGGCCGGCAATCTCGGCTTGTGTCTGGCCATGGACGCAGCCAGTTTTTATCTGGCTTTCGCGGTGATGACCTTCGCCAGCTATGGGCTGGTGGTCCACGACCGCAGCGCCGAGGCTTGGCGCGCGGGGCGCATCTATCTGATCCTGGCGATCATCGGCGAGGTGCTGCTGCTCACCGGGTTGCTGCTGCTGAGCCAGGCGGCGGGCACTCTCGATCTAGCCATTGCCCCCGGGACCCTGGCGGATCATCCCCGGACCGCCATCATCACCGCCTTCCTGCTGCTGGGGTTCGGGGTCAAGGCGGGTCTGCCGCTGTTGCACGTCTGGCTGCCGCTCGCCCACCCGGTGGCGCCGACTCCGGCCAGCGCGGTGCTGTCCGGGGCCATGATCAAGGCCGGTCTGCTGGGCTGGTTGCGCTTCCTGCCGTTCGGCGTCGTCGCGCTACCCGAATGGGGAACGGCGGTCATGGCGTTGGGCCTGACCGCCGCCTTCGGCGGGGTGCTGGTGGGCTTGACCCAGGACAACCCCAAGACGGTGCTGGCCTATTCCAGCATCAGCCAGATGGGGTTCATGACTCTGGGGGTGGGCGCGGGTCTGCTGCGGCCGGAACTCTGGCCGGCGCTGGCGGCGGCGGTCGCGCTCTATGCCCTGCACCACGGCCTGGCCAAGGGGGCGTTGTTTCTAGGGGTCGGCGTGCTGCATC
>DAIRDI010000295.1:0-4265 GCA_036796235.1 Candidatus Competibacteraceae bacterium
GTGCTGATGGTGGTCGGCCTGGATATGCTGGCCGACGAGTGGCAAGCCCGGATCGCCGCAAGCCGGTGGCCGCCGATCCTGGGCACGGCATTGATGCTGGCGATCCTGTTGGTGGGCGTCAGCGCCATCCACTGGCGCCATCGGCAGCCGGCGGCCCGACAGCGGCGCTTCCAGCACTTCGAAACCATCCTGGTCGGCGCCCTGGGGTTGGCATTAGTCACAGGCGCCGCGCTATTAGCTTGGGAGGCGGAAATCCGCGAGCGTGGGGCGCTGTTCGACCGTCTGGCCAACACCCGCGCCAGCCATGTTCGCCAGAAGTTTCACGATATCCGCGACGACCTCTCCGCCCTGGCCCGGTTTCACCAAATCGTTCAACCCCTGGATTGCGGGGCGTTCAGCGCCTTCGCGCAACCACTGACCCGGACCAGCGCGGTCCAGGCTTATGAGTGGATTCCGCGGGTGCCGGCGGCGGACCGGGAGCGGGCCGAGGCTGAAGCGTGCTGGGAGGGGGTGGGTAACTTGGGCTTCTGGGAGCTGGACATTCAGGGCCAGCGCGTCCCCGTTTCGAAGCGGGACTTCCATTATCCGGTGTACGCCGTGGAACCCTTGGCCGGCAATGAACCCGCCTTGGGCTTCGATCTGGGTTCGGAACCGGTGCGCCGCGCCGCGTTGGAGCAGGCGGCGCGCACGGGGTTGATGACGGCGACCGAACCGCTCACCCTGGTTCAGGAACCCGAGAGCCAGCCGGGCATGCTGGTGTTCGAACCCGTGTTTGCAACCTCTGTGTCCGGACCAGCAAACGCCAATACCGCGGGGGCCGTCGGGGAGTTGCATGGGTTTGCGCTGGCGGTGCTGCGCCTGCATGCCCTTCTCGACCGGGCCATGTTGCGCGACGTTTATGGCGAGAGTCGGATCGCCGTGCGTCTGGTGGACCTGATGCGCGGTGATGGGGTTCTGCTCGTGGCGCATCCCCAGGAATACGCGGATGGACCCGCCGCCGGCCTTGATGCCGCACGCCGGAATCAGCCAGTGTTTCGCGCGGTGTATCCGCTCTTTGCCTTCGGGCGCGCCTTTGCGGTCGTGCTCCACCCAACCCCGGCCTTCCATGCCGCGTATCCACTGCGAACCGGGGTATTAACCGGGTTGGCGGGTTTGCTGCTGGTCACCGTGTCGACGCTCTTTGTCGGCGTTCTGCGCAACCGGCAATCCTTTCTCGAACAGCAGGTTGTGATGCGCACGGCCGAGTTGCGCGAGCGTGAGGCAAACTTGGCCATCACCTTGAACTCCATCGGTGACGGCGTCATCGCCACGGATGCCGAAAGTCGGATCACGCACATGAACCCGGCGGCCGAGCGCCTGACCGGCTGGACGCTGGCGAAGGCGCGCGGGCAGCTCCTGGCCGGCGTTTTTCGTCTCGTCGATCCGCACGACCAGCAACCGGTCACCGTCCCAGTGGTGAGTTCCCTGGCCGGCGGCGCGGTCGGCAAAAAGGCTTATTACGCGACCCTGATCGCCCGCGACGCCACCGAGCGGCACATCACCCAACGCTCCGCCCTCATCCGTGAGGAGAGCGAAGCGGTCAAGGGTGTGGTCGTGGTGTTTGCCGATGTGACCAGTGAGTACCGAGTTCGAGAGACGCTGCGGGAGAGCGAAGAGCGTTTCCACCTGATGTTCGAAAAGCACGATGCCATCATGCTGCTGATCGAACCGGAAACCGGCCGCATCCTGGACGCCAATCAGGCGGCGGCGCGGTTCTACGGTTATCCGATGGCGCGACTGTGCGCGATGTCCATTCAGGAGATCAGCGCTTCGCCGCCCGACAAGGTTTCGCTGAAGGGGGATGGCTCCTTACCCGAACAGCGCGATGACTTTATATTTTCCCACCGGCTCGCCAGCGGCGAGGAGCGCGTCGTGGAGGTTCATTCGTCTCCGATCCTGCTGCGGGGTCAATCGATTCTCTTCGCCATCATTCACGACATCACCCAGCGCCGGGCGCTGGAGCAGGAGATGCGCCGGCTCGCCACGACCGATTCGCTCACCGGGCTGGTCAATCGCCGGTTCTTTTTCAATCAGGTGGCGCGTGAGTTGGAACGCTTTCGGCGCTATGCCAAGTCGGCGGCGCTGTTGATGCTTGATTTGGATTCATTCAAGAAAATCAACGACTCGCGCGGTCACGCCGCCGGCGATGCGGTGCTCCAGCATTTCGCCATCATCGCCCGGGAGTCGTTGCGCAAGGTCGATGTGGTGGGCCGTTTGGGCGGCGAGGAATTCGCCGCGCTGCTACCGGGCACGGATGCGGCGGGCGCGGTGCATCTGGCCGAGCGCCTGCGCCAGGCCGTGGCCGAGCGGCCGGCCGAAATCGAGGGCGGTTCCCTGTCCTACACCGTCAGCATTGGCGTTACCTGGTTTGCGGCGGACGACGCCAACGCCGATTCGATTCTAGCCCGCGCCGACCGGGCGCTGTATCGCGCCAAAGACAACGGCCGCAATCGGGTGGAGACGGAGCCGCCGCTGAAGTGAGCTATTGGTCCTCGTGTGTGTTTTGGAACAAAGATCCAGTCAATGAATCTCGCCAGCTTGCAACAAAGCTGCCTGAACAATGCTCTCATGGATGTGGTAACCCTGTTGGCGCATCTCCAGCAGAGGGCTGCGGATCGAGTCAAGCAGCCCAGCCTGTTTTGCATCGAGTAGAACCCTGATTGTTCCCACGGTGAACAAACCGTAGATGTCGCGGGCGACCTTGCGACCTTTGCGCTCGTCGATCAGGACGCGCGTGATGCCGCGCTCTTGCGCGAGCTGGATGACGGATGCTTCGCCCTCGTCCAACATCCCGCGTAGCAGCGGGTCGAGGCGGGTGGCCAGCGGGGCGACGTGAATCAGTCCCGAGCGGATGGCGTCCAGAAAGCGCTGGGCGTCGGATTCACCGGCGAGGAACTCTTGCTCGACCGCTTCCGGGATGAAGATGGCGTCGAACAGCGCGCCGAGCAAGTCGAGGCGTCCGACCCTCTCCAGGGCGATGAGTGGCCCGGTGTTGGAAACGATGGTGTTCATCGATGATCGGCTAACGCTTCGGATCGAGACCGGCAAATTCCGCCGCCAGTTCGGCTTCATCCCAACTGACGCTCGCTACGCCCCACCGCGGACATTCGAGGAGGAAGCGGACGCGGGGAAGATTCGCCAGAGCCGCGGCCTGTCCCGAGGTCAACCGGCCTGACTCGAACAGTTTGACGGCGAGCGCCATGCGAGCGTCCTGTTCGAACTCCTTGGGCGACTGGTTGAGTACGGCGGGGAGGGATTCCGGGTAATCAATATGCAGCGTGTTCATCCGGCTTTTTCTCCGGGAGCATGGAGGGATTGTAAGACAAGAAGGGACACCAGTCGTCATTTCAGGGCATGGTGCGCGGCACGCTCAGCGAACGACGGGATCGGGATCGGGATCGGCGGATGGCTGTGCGTCGAACAGCGCCAGCGTCGCCTCGATCCGCTCCGCCTTGCGTCCGGTCTCCGGGGACCGGCGGCGGCGGTCGGCGACCCGCTCCTCGCGGGTTTCGCGGGCGATGACTTCGTAGAGAACAGCCTGTTTCCCTTCGCCGCGCCGCAGGATGCGACCGAGCCGCTGCACGAATTCCCGCGCCGAAGCGCTGCCCGACAGGATCACTCCAATCGAGGCGTCCGGCACGTCCACCCCTTCGTTGAGCACGTTGCTAGTGGCGATGGCGGTGTAGGTGCTGTTCTTGAAGCGGTCCAGAATCGCCTGGCGTTCCTTGATCGCGGTCTGATGGGTCAGGCAGGGGATCAGAAAGCGCTGAGAGACTTCGTAAGCCGTGGCGTTGTCCTCGGTGAAGATCACGGTCTTGGCGCCCGGATGATTGGCGAGGATCAGGCCCAGCGCCCGCAGCTTGGCTGGAGTGGCGTGAGCGATGCGGCGGGCGTCGCGATGGGCGCGCATGGCGCGCCGCCCCTCGACGCTGCGCGCCGATAGCATCACGAAGCGATTCCAACCGTCCAGCGTGCTGAGCGACAGCCGATTGGCCTGGAGAAAGGCGTTGCGCTCGTCCATGGCCTGCTGGTAGGCGGTCCGTTCGGCGGGCGAGAGATCGACGTGGATCGGGCGCACCTGAAAGTCGGCCAGCACGCCGCCGGCCAGTTGTTCGGGACGGCAACGATAGACGATGGGGCCGATCAATTCGGGCAAGTCGGCGTCGCGGCCATCGCCGCGTTCGGGGGTGGCGGTCAGCCCCAGCCGGTAGGGCGCCAGCGAGAAT
>DAIRDI010000296.1:0-4256 GCA_036796235.1 Candidatus Competibacteraceae bacterium
TCCTGACCGGGCTGCGGGTGAAAAAGGAAACCATCGGCGAGATCACCGCCGCCGCTACGGTGATGCGGGAACTTTCCACCAAGGTTGCGGTTCCCCCGCCGCACGAACATTTCGTGGACATCGTCGGCACCGGTGGCGACGGCGCTCATACTTTCAATATTTCCACCGCCACCATGTTCGTCGCCGCCGCCGCCGGCGCCCGGGTGGCCAAGCACGGCAATCGGGGCGTGTCGTCCAAATCCGGCAGCGCCGACGTGCTGGAGGCGTTGGGCGCGCGGATCGATCTGTCCGCCGAACGGGTGGCCGAGTGCATCGCGACCACCGGTCTCGGCTTCATGTTCGCGCCGAACCACCACTCGGCCATGAAGAACGTGGCCCCGGTGCGCCGTGAGATGAGCGTGCGCACTATTTTTAATATCCTCGGCCCGCTGACCAATCCGGCCGGCGCGCCGAACCAGCTCATGGGGGTGTTTCATCCCGATCTGATCGGCATCCAGGTGCGGGTGATGCAGCGCCTCGGCGCGCGACATGTGCTCGTGGTCTGGGGCCAGGACGGCATGGATGAGATTTCGCTGGGCGCGGCCACGCGGGTGGGCGAACTCAAGGACGGCGCGATCGTGGAATATGAGATTCATCCCGAGGATTTCGGGCTGGCCATGAGATCCAACCGCAGCCTCAAGGTCGAAACCGCCGAACAATCCAGGGATCTGCTGCTGGCGGCTCTCAATAACGAACCGGGCGCGCCGCGCGACATCGTCGCCCTCAACACCGGCGCGGCGCTGTACGCCGCCGACCTGGCCGACACCATCGGCACCGGCGTGCGCCTCGCCCAGGACACCCTCGCCAGCGGCGCGGCGCGCGCCAAGTTGGACGAATTTGTCCAAGCGACGCGGAAGCTGGCCGCATGAGCGATACGCCCGACATTCTAAAAAAAATCCTGGCCCGCAAGGTCGCGGAAATCGCCGAGCACGGCGCTCGACTGAGCCTGGATGAACTGCGCCGCCAAGTTGAAAAACTGCCGCCGCCCCGACCGTTCCTGGAGGCGCTGCGGCGGACCCTCAACCAAGGCCGACCGGCGGTCATCGCCGAGATCAAGCGCGCTTCGCCCAGCAAGGGCCTGCTGCGCGACCCGTTCCAGCCGGGGGATATCGCCCGGAGCTACGCCGCCGCCGGCGCTGCCGCCCTGTCGGTATTGACCGACCGTGATTTTTTCCAGGGTCATGAAGATGATTTGCAAGAAGCACGGGCGGTCTGCGAACTGCCGGTGCTGCGCAAGGATTTCATCATCGACCCGTACCAGGTTTACGAGGCGCGCGGGATCGGCGCCGACTGCATCCTGTTGATCGTCGCCGCCCTGAGCGACGCCGCGCTGCGGGATCTGGCCCAGTTGGCGGCGGGTCTGGCGTTGGACGTGCTGGTGGAAGTCCACGACGCTGGGGAACTGGAGCGGGCGCTACAGATCGAAGCGCCGCTGATTGGCGTCAATAATCGCAATCTGCGCACTTTTGCCACCCAACTGGACACAACGCTGAAGTTGTTGCCCCAAATTCCCGCCGACCGCACGGTGGTTACCGAGAGCGGGATTCACACGCTGGCGGACGTGGCGCTCATGCGCGAGCATGGGGTTCATGCTTTCCTGGTGGGTGAAGCTTTCATGCGCGCGGCGGATCCCGGCGCCCAGTTGGCGGAATTGTTCGGCGCATGATGGCGCCACGCGTTTTCCAGGCTCCTCCCTTCGCTCCGTGAAGAGGGGAGGGGAGATTCCACGTTCGTTGAGGAGTTCCATGAAAACCCGTATCGTCTGGCTGGAAGACATGACCTATGTCGCGCAATCCCCCAGCGGCCATGCCGTGGTGCTGGATGGTCCGCCGGAACTGGGCGGGCGCAATCTCGGGCCACGACCCATGGAAATGCTGTTGATGGGCATGGGCGGCTGCACCGCGATCGATGTCGTTAATATCCTGCGCAAAGCCCGCCAGGACTTGCGCGGTTGCGAAGTCGAGATCCAAGCCGAACGCGCCGATAGCGATCCCAAGGTCTTTACCGCCATCCAGGTTCATTTCGTGCTCACCGGCCACAAGTTGAACGCCAAGCACGTCGAGCGGGCGATTCACCTATCGGCGGAAAAGTACTGTTCGGCGTCGATCATGCTCGGCCAGACCGCCAACATCACCCACACGTTCGACCTTCGCGAAGCCTAGGCCCAGGCGCGGGAATATCGGTCAGATCCAGTAAGTGGTCTCAGTCATCACTTTCGACACGCCGCGCATCAGCGCGCGGACCGGCAGCGGCAACCGCGCGCCGCCCGCCGCCAGGGCGTCCGTGGCATGACGGGCCTCGTCTTCCCGCATCTGTTCCAGAATCGCCCGGCTCTGCTGATCGGCGGGTGGCAGACGGTCCAGATGGGCGTTCAAATGCTCGACCACCTGCTGTTCGGTCTCGGCGACAAAGCCCAGGCTCCAGCGATCACCAGCCTTGCCGGCCAGCGCGCCGATGGCGAAGGCGCCAGCGTAGAACAAGGGATTCAAGGCGCTGGGGCGGCTGTTCAGTTCCTTCAGCCGCGTTTCGCACCATTCCAGATGATCGTTTTCTTCATTGGAAGCCTGTTCCATGCGGTCGCGCACCGCATCCAGCCGCGCGGTCAGCGCCTGGCCCTGATACAGGGCCTGGGCGCAGACTTCACCGGTATGATTGACCCGCATCAAGCGGGCCGCCAAGCGCTGTTCTTCGGGCGGTAGTGCAGCGGCTGGCGAGCGGTCGGCGGGGTTGGGCCGGCCCGTCGTAGCCGGCGGGCCGGCCACGGTGCGGAGCGCCTGGTCCAGATTGATTAACAGCATGTCAACAGCGGTATAGTTGCGAGTATTCATGAGCGCCCATTCAAGTCTGGAGAGAAGGTAAAGTGTCGTATTATCGCTATCATGTCTTTTTTTGCACCAACCTGCGGCCCGATGGCTCGCAGTGCTGCCAGCAGTGCGGCGCTCAGGAAGCCCGCGACTACGTCAAGCAGCGGGTTAAGCAGCTCGGCGCGACCGTTCCCCACAAGGTGCGGATCAACACCGCCGGCTGTTTGGACCGCTGCGCCGAGGGGCCGGTCATCGTGGTTTATCCCGAAGCGACCTGGTACACCTATGTAGACCACGCCGACCTGGATGAGATCATCGACGAGCATCTCGTCAACGACCGTCCGGTGGAGCGGTTGCGTATCTAGCGCTTCCAGGAGTTCTTGATCGACCGCGTCTTGCTTGGGGCTTGCGGGGCAAAAGCCGCTTGAGTAAGATGTACGACTTTCCAAGCAGATATGGATTGTTCCGGAGCCTTATTCATTATGAAAACATTCAGCGCCAAGCCGGCCGAGGTCCAGCACGACTGGTACGTCATCGACGCCACGGATCAGGTGTTGGGCCGGCTGTCGTCGGAGGTCGCCCGGCGCTTGCGGGGCAAGCACAAGCCCGAATATACCCCCCATGTGGATACGGGCGACCACATCATCGTGATCAACGCCGCCAAAATAGGGGTGACCGGCGCCAAGAAAGCCGATAAATTTTATCATCGAGTCACGGGTTACGTCGGCAACCTGAAGTCCATCTCGTTGGAAAAAATGTTGCAACAGACTCCGGAGCGCGTCATCGAAATCGCGGTCAAGGGGATGTTGCCCAAGAATCCGTTGGGGCGGGCGATGTATCGCAAGTTAAAAGTCTACGCGGGTCCCGAGCACCCCCACGTCGCCCAGCAGCCCAAACCCTTGGCGCTGAAGCGGTAACCCGCCGCGCACATTGACAGGAACGGAATAACCAGCATGATCGAGAACCAACATTACGGCACGGGTCGGCGCAAGACCGCCACGGCGCGCGTGTTTTTGCGGTCCGGCACCGGCAAGATCACCGTCAACCATCGACCTCTGCAAGAGTACTTCGGGCGCGAAACCTCCTGCATGGTGGTCAACCAAGCTCTGGAACGGGTCGATCTCAAGGAACGGTTCGATGTGTTCGTCACGGTCAAGGGCGGCGGCATCACCGGTCAGGCCGGCGCGATCCGTCATGGCATTACCCGCGCCCTGCTCCAGTACGACGACAGCCTGCGTCCCACTCTGCGCAAGGCCGGTTTCGTGACCCGCGACGCCCGCGAGGTGGAGCGCAAGAAGGTCGGCCTGCACAAAGCCCGTCGCGCCACTCAATACTCCAAGCGGTAAACGAACTGTCTTTTGGGGGATCGTCTAGCGGCAGGACTGCGGACTCTGACTCCGCCAACCTAGGTTC
>DAIRDI010000297.1:0-4232 GCA_036796235.1 Candidatus Competibacteraceae bacterium
GAATACGAGGGCAAGAGCGGCTACGGCCTCTACGCCGACGGCATGATGGAACTCGACGACATCGTGGGCGAACTGCTCAAGACGCTGGATGACCTCGGCATCGCCGACAACACCATGGTCATGTTCGCCACCGACAACGGCGCGGCCTCCAACAGTTGGCCCGACGGCGGCAATCAGCCGTTCCGTGGTGAAAAAGGCGTCGGTGGCTACGAAGGCGGTTTCAAAGTGCCGATGGTGGTGAAATGGCCCGGCGTCATCCCTGCAAACAGGACGACCGCCGAATTCATGACCATGGAAGACTGGCTACCCACCATCATGGCTCAGGTCGGCCAGCCTGATTTGAAAACGAAGCTGCTCACCAGCTACAAGGCCGGCGACCGCAGCTATGAGAAAATCCACCTCGACGGCTACGACCAGAGTGACATCCTCACCGGCAAGGGCGCGACCAAGCGCAAAGAGTTTTACTACTTCACCGAAACCACCCTGCACGGCGTGCGCTACGGTGACTGGAAGTTCCTTTTCAAGAAGCAGGACAAGTGGTTCAACGGTGTGCAGCAGGATCTCCTCACCCCGCTCGTCACCAACCTGAAACTCGATCCCTTCGAGCGCTTCCACGAGGCTCGCGGCTTCGACGAATGGCAGGAAAACCGCGCTTGGACTTACGCCCCGGCCTTCGGCATGGTCGGCGAGTTCGTGAAGTCGCTGAAGGAATACCCACCGCGCATGGAAAGTCTGGATTTCGACATCGACGCGACCATGAAGGCCCTCGCTCCCAAGGGTGGAAATTAACCCAATCCATAACACCAAGGCGGAGGTGGAGGCTTCTACCTCCGCCTTGGTTCTTTTACCTCCGAAGAACACACATCCTATCCAGCCATGAAACTCACACTCATCACACTCATCGCATCCACCCTGCTGGCGGCCAACGCCTTCGCCGCCGATCCATTGCCCTCGTGGGGCGACACTGCGCCGAAACAGAACATGATTGCCTTCGTCGAAAAGGTGACGAAGGAAGGCTCTGCGGACTTTGTCCCTGCGCCCGAGCGCATCGCCGTCTTCGACAATGACGGCACGCTGTGGAGCGAGCAACCGATGTATTTCCAGGCCTTCTTCATCTTCGACCGCATCAAAGCACTCGCGCCGCAACATCCCGAGTGGAAGGACAAGGAACCCTTCGCTTCCGTTCTGAAAGGTGATGTGAAATCCGCACTCGCTGGCGGTGAGAAGGCCCTCATAGAAATGGCCATGGCCACCCACGCGGGAATGACGACCGATGAGTTTGAGAAAATCGTCAGTGATTGGGTCGCTTCCGCAAAGCACCCGAAGACCGGCAAGCTCTACACCGAGATGGTCTATCAACCCATGCTCGAAGTGCTGGCCTACCTGCGCGCGAACGGCTTTAAGACTTTCATCGTCTCCGGCGGCGGGATCGAGTTCATGCGCCCATGGGCCGAGAAAGTCTATGGCGTCCCACCCGAGCAAGTCATCGGCTCCAGCATCAAGACAAAGTATGAAGTTGTGGATGGAAAGCCCGCGATCATCCGGTTGCCAGAACTCAACTTCATCGACGACAAGGCCGGCAAGCCCGTCGGCATCCATCAGCACATCGGCCGCCGCCCGATCTTTGCGGCTGGAAACTCCGACGGCGATTTCCAAATGCTGGAATGGACCACCAGTGGCAAAGGCGCGCGCTTCGGCATGATCATCCACCACACCGATGCGGAGCGGGAATTTGCCTACGACCGTGAATCCCACATCGGCAAGCTCGACCGTGGTCTCGACGAGGCCGGCAAGCGCGGCTGGACGCTGGTCAGTATGAAGAACGATTGGCGCGCGGTTTACCCGGTCGTCAAACATTGACTCGATCCCGCCGAACTGCCGGTTCGGGAATGCAAGGTGATCAAGGGCGACTCGCCGTAGAGCGCCGCATAGTGGGCGGCGAATCGGCCAAAATGAAAGAAACCGCATTCGCTCGCGACTTTGGCGACCGTGATTTCCGTGGGTCCGGCTTCGAGCAGCGCCCGGCGGGCCCGCGCCATGCGCAGTATCGTCAGGAATTGCTTGGGATTGACGCCGGACACCTCAATAAAACTGCGTTCGAGAGTGCTGACGCTCGCCCCGACGTGGCGGCACAACTGCGTGACCTGGATGGGTCGCGAAAGGTACGCCTTGAAGAACTCGTGGGTTCGCATCACCAGCCGCAACTTCTTGCGCCAGGAAGCGCGTTCCTGGGTGATGTCCCCGTCGGCGGCTGGCAGGATGGCGGCGAACGTGGCGGTCAAGCTCTCCTTGACGACGAGGCAGGCCGCGACCGGATCGAGAATGTTGCGGTCGCGCCGTTCGATGGCGCGGAGTATCTCGACCGCATCGGTTATGGCCGCCGAAACCTGTCGCCGTCTTGCCGCATCCAGGGGTGGGAATACGGCTCCCCTCGACCCCAGTTCCACCCCCACCGCTTCGAGCGCGGCGCGCTCGATCTGAAAACCCATCCAGCGGGTCCGCGGCGCGAAGCGGCAGTGAAACTCGGAGCGTTCCGTCAAGGCGAGCGCCACCGAACCGCGAAACGATACCCCGACCACATTCCCGGTATCGGTTTCCGACTCAACGAAACCGAGCACGATACGATCCGCCGGCATCGCGCCGACGACAAAGATTGGAAGGTTATAGGCGCCATAGTCGAGTCGGCAGTCGCCGAGCTGGGCGTGCAGGATCTGACCGGCAAAGCGTCCGGCTTGGATCTGGACATGATCCAGCGAGCCACCGCTCACGGCCTCATCCAGCAGCTTCGGGTGGAACGAATCGAGCGCCAGGCTGCGAATCGCGGGCGGCGAGGAGATGCTGCGGGTCGTCATAAACTCACCTTCGCTGGTGGGAACCCAACACTCCAAATTTTAGTTCGGATCCATTGAAATTCACTCCAATTGACGAATTTTGGCTTTTCGTGAATAGCCAAGAAAATTATTTGGTTTTTATGCCGCCTCGACACGCGCGGGTTAGGTCATTTCCGAAAAAGATTGGCCGCTTGCCCGCCATTGCTGATGCTGGCCATTGGCGCTCAAACCTGGAGCTTCGGATGAAATCAGTCAAACGGCCAATTTTTGCCATCGTTACGGCCGTGGTCTGTGCTGGCGCCGCCAGCGCATGGGCCGCGGACGCGAGTGATGATTGGCGGTACAGCGGGACGATCTACCTCTGGGGCGCCGGCATAAAAGGCGATATGGCTGGCGGCGCCAACGTCGATATCGGCTTCGATACCCTGATCCGCAACCTCAATATGGCCTTCATGGGGGCGTTCGAGGCCCGGAAGTCCGCATGGTCGTGGGGGGTTGATGTCGTTTATCTGAACGTCGGCGCCGATGAGGGCGGCGCCGTGCCTGTCCCCATCGAACCTGGCTCGACCGTTGACGTCCAGGCCGACGCCAGCGTCAAGACCAAAGGATGGGTGCTGAACCTGTTTGGAGCCTACAGCGTCGCGCGGACGGAACAGGCGAGCCTTGATGTCCTGCTGGGCGTGCGCTATCTGAATCTGGAACTCGACTTCGACCTGGGCCTCGCGGCCGCCCAGTACCGAGAGACGCGGGAAATTTCCACGTCGAACGATGCATGGGACGGTGTCATCGGCATCAGGGGTCGCGTGAACCTGGACGGACGCTGGTATCTGCCGTACCACGCCGATATCGGAACCGGACAATCCGATTTTACCTGGCAGGCGTTTGGCGGCGTCGCTTATTCGTTCGACTGGGGAGACGTCTCGCTGGCGTATCGCCACATCGACTGGGAGTTCGGCTCCAGCAGCAAGGTCGACAACATCAACTTTAGCGGACCGGTGCTGGCGGCGACGTGGCATTTCTGATGTTCCGTATCGTTGGGCGCTGATTATTTCAGGCAACCACGGAGGATTATTTGCAGCATGTCCATGTTCGATACCCGCGTGGCGGTGATTTCATGACCGCCACCCTGCTACTGCTGCTCAAACTCTCGGTCGGGGGCATCATCCTCGCGATCGGCATGGACTCCACCCCGAGAGACATGGCCTACCTCTGGCGCCGGCCCGGCCTGTTGCTGCGCTCGCTGCTCGCCATGTACGTGTTGGTGCCGTTGGCGGCCCTGATTCTGGTCAAGGCGCTGACCCTGCCGCCGGGGGTCGAAATCGGCCTGCTGGTGCTCGCCGTCTCGGCCGGGGCGCCGCTGCTGCCGCGCAAGCTGCTGCACATCGGCGATGGAGCCTACAT
>DAIRDI010000298.1:0-1404 GCA_036796235.1 Candidatus Competibacteraceae bacterium
CGGATGGACGGCATCGAGCGAGTTCAGGGTTTCGTGCTGCCCAAGTTCGGCCCGCAGACCCTGGGGGATTGGCTGCGGGTTTGGGATGACGGGTGGGGACACGCCCTGCTGCCGATTCTGGAAACCGTTGAAGTCTTCGACCGCCGCAAGATGGAGCTATTGCGCGACCGGCTGGAAGACAGCGGGCTGAGCGCCCGAGTGCTGGGTTTGCGCATCGGCGGCAACGATTTGTTGAATTTGCTGGGCATCCGTCGGGCGCGCGGCGCGACGATCTACGACACACCTTTGCGGGGGGTCATCGCCGATCTCGTCTGTATTTTCCATCCGGCCGGCTATCGCCTGAGCGCGCCGGTGTTTGACTATCTGGATACCCCGGAAGTATTGGCGCGCGAGGTGGAAGCCGATTTACAGCACGGACTGATCGGCAAGACCGCGATTCATCCGGCGCAAATCTCGGTGATCGAGGCGCGCTACCGAGTACCCCACGCAGACTACGAAATGGCCTTGGCCGTACTGGCCCCAGAGGCCGCGGCGGTATTCACGCTGCACGACGCGTTCTGCGAGCCGACGACTCACCAACGCTGGGCAGCGGGGATATTGGAAAGAGCCCGGGTGTTTGGAGTAGCGGCGCAGGATGCTTGCCATAAAGTAGAGTTTACGAATACCATCCCATTAGGTTAAAGCACAAACCGCGAACAAGAGTCGCGGAAGCCATTCTTCAGGAGTTCGAGGCTCGATGATACCTACCCTCATCAATACCCGTTTTTTACAGTTTAAAGACTCGTTCGATCTGGCTCTAACGTGTGTTTGGCTGCTCTGCCTGAATCCAATAAATAATATATATATCAGTCATATAGTTCGTAAAACCGATACGATGCTCGACACCGACGAGCGGGACCGGGAACATCAAGAAACCGCACTATATGACACATCACCCATCAACTGTCCCATCAGAAGGCTATTGCTCCTCATCGCGCTCGTGGCGGTGCCGTTTCTCGGCATATCAACCACCCACGCCAACCAAGTAACGTTAGCCTGGAACCCAAGTTCCGGTCCAGCGGCGGGCTATCGTGTCTATTACGGTCAGCAAAGTGGCCGCTATACCTTCATCACCCCTACCGCCCCGAGCCTGATTACCACAACAGCTTACACGGTACCCCCGCTTCCGGCTGGAACTTATTATTTCGCCGTCAAAGCCTTTGACAATTCTGGAAACGAGAGCGGCTTTTCCAACGAAGTCAGCGCGACATTTTCGGCGGCAGCGGAAAACAAGTTTTCCAACCCAACCCCCACGCCAACCCCCACGCCAGCGCAAAACAACTTTTCCAACCCAACCCCCACGCCAGCGCAAAACAACTTTTCCAACCCAACCCCCACTACCAATCCCACGTCGGCGGCAGGGGA
>DAIRDI010000298.1:1504-4196 GCA_036796235.1 Candidatus Competibacteraceae bacterium
CAAGCCACCGGCAAGGCGCCGCAAGACCCGCAGGAGTCGGCCATTCTCGCCACTCTCAACCCAGGCCCCTACACCGCCATTGTCCGTGGTGTCAGCGACACCACCGGGAACGCTTTAGTCGAAGTCTACGAAATCGACAATCCCAAGACTCGATTGGTCAATGTCTCCAGCCGCGGCCAAACCGAGACCGGTGACAATGTAATGATTGCTGGGTTTATCCTCGACGGTCATCGCCCCAGGCGGGTCCTAATCCGGGCCATCGGTCCGACGCTGGCCACCGTTGGCGTCCCTAGCGCGCTGACCGATCCAACGCTAACCCTCCACAGCGGCCAAACCGTCCTCACCAGCAACAACGACTGGCAGGACAGCCAAGCAACGGCGATTCAGGCTACCGGCCTGGCGCCGAAAAATCCTCTTGAATCAGCCATTCTCGCCGTACTCCACCCCGGCCCCTACACCGCCATCGTACGCGGTGTCAATGGCGCCACCGGCAACACATTGGTGGAGGTCTACGACATCGGCGATTGAGAAGTCCGATATACAGCGATTTCCCGCACGATCCGCGTCACTCGCGAGACAGACTTCCCAGTTGAAGAATAGCTTTCACTTCTCGCCACTCCCTCCACGGGAGTGGTTTTTTGTAAAGCCTCTAAAACGCTCCCATCACTTCGCTCAGGCGCGTCACACCGCGCACCTCCAAGCCTTCCACCCGGCTACCGCGCCGAGGCTGATTGGCGCGCGGCACGATGGCCTGCTTGAAACCGTGCTTGGCCGCTTCCCGCAGCCGCTCCTCGCCGTTGGGCACCGGCCGGATTTCTCCCGCCAGCCCCACTTCGCCGAACACCACCAAGTCGGTTGGCAGCGGCCGGTCGCGGAAGCTCGACAGCGCAGCCAGCAGCACCGCCAGATCGGCCGCCGTCTCGTTGATCCGCACGCCGCCCACCGCGTTGACGTAGACGTCCTGATCGTACATAGCCACCCCACCGTGCCGGTGCAGCACCGCCAGCAGCATCGCCAGTCGGTTCTGTTCCAAGCCTAGCGTGACCCGGCGCGGATTGCCGCCGTGGCATTCGTCCACCAGCGCCTGGATCTCCACCAACAGGGGCCGAGTACCCTCGCGAGTCACCATGATCACGCTGCCGGCCACCGGTGTATCGTGGCGCGACAGGAAAATCGCCGAGGGATTGCTGACTTCCTTCAATCCTCGCTCGGTCATCGCGAACACGCCCAGTTCGTTGACCGGCCCGTAACGATTCTTGACCGCCCGCAGCACCCGCAACCGCCCGCTGGGATCGCCCTCGAAATACAACACCGTATCCACCATGTGCTCCAGCACCCGCGGCCCGGCGATGGCGCCTTCCTTGGTCACGTGCCCGACCAGAAACAGCGCGGCGCCGCTCGCCTTGGCGTAGCGCACCAATTGCGCCGCGCTCTCGCGCACCTGCGCCACCGAACCGGGGGCGGATTGCAACCGCTCGGTGAACACGGTCTGGATCGAGTCGATAACCATGGCCTGCGGTTGCTCGACCTCAGCAATCGCCAGAACCCGTTCGACGTTGATTTCCGGTAGCAGGCGTAAACGATCACGCGCCAAGCCGAGGCGCTGCGCGCGCAGGCTGATCTGCTGAGGCGACTCCTCGCCGCTGACGTACAACGTGCGGCTGCGGACCGCCAATTCCGCCAGCACCTGCAACAACAGGGTGGATTTCCCGATGCCGGGATCGCCGCCGATCAACGTCACCGAACCCTGGACCAGCCCGCCGCCCAACACTCGATCCAGTTCGCCGTTGCCGCAGGACTGCCGTAGCTCCGCTTTCGCATCCACTTCCGCCAGGGCACGGACCTCGCCAACCGTCGCCGCACCGGAATAACCGGTGAATTTCGCCCCGCTCTTCCCCGCCGCCGGGGCCGCCGGCGCTTCCTGCAAGGTATTCCAAGCCCCGCAATCGCCGCACTGACCGGACCACTTGCTGGCTTGCGCGCCGCATTCGGTGCAAACGTAGATCGTGCGGGCCTTGCTCACCGGGAATCCCCTCCCGAATCCTGATCCGTTTCCGGCCCCCCCTCTCCCCCACCCGCTCTCCGGACAGAGGCGGGAAGTGGAATGGTTTCCACCTTGACCCGCGCCGTTATCCCGCACAACAGGGTATAGGAAATCGTGCCGGCGGCCCGGGCGATACGCTCCACCGGCAAACCCTCGCCCCACAACACCACCGGATCGCCGATTCGCGCCTCGGGATGCTGGCGCAGATCCAGCGTAATCATGTCCATCGACACCCGGCCAATCAATGCCGCCTCGCGACCGTTGACCAACACCGGCGTCCCGGACGGGGCATGACGAGGATAACCGTCGCCGTAGCCGACCGCCGCCACCCCCACATCCATATCCTCGGGACACACCCAGGTCCCACCGTAACCGACCGGTTCGCCCCTGCGCAGCCGCTTGATGGAAATGAGTCGGGTGTGGAAGGTCATCACGGGCCGTAAATCCTCATCAGGCCCCAGACTATCCATAAAAGGGGAAGCGCCATAGAGCATGATGCCGGGCCGTATCCGGTCGAAGTGCGTTCCCGGCCAGCCGAGGATGCCTGCGGAATTGGCTAACGAACGCTCGCCCGGCAGGTCGGCGGTCGCGGATTCGAAAGCATGTAGTTGGCGGGAGGTATAATCACAATCCCGCTCGTCGGCTCGC
>DAIRDI010000299.1:0-4188 GCA_036796235.1 Candidatus Competibacteraceae bacterium
ACGGCGTACCCGCGACCGGTACGCTCGAGCGAATTGCCGCGCTGTACGAGCGCGGGGTGTTGAGCCACGACCAGCAGGACGCCCTGAGCCATGCCTACCGGCATATCGTGCATCTGTTGTTGCGCCAGCAGTTGCGCGACTGCCAGGAAGGGCTGCCTCCTGTCAACTATGTCTCGCCCCGGTCTCTGTCGCAGCGGGAAGCCGACCAGCTCAAGGCGAGCTTCAGGGCCATTAAGTTATTCCGCGCCAGCCTGCGCACCGAATTGACCGGCGAACTGTTCTGACGCGGCGCGCGGGCGGCGTTCCCGCAGCGCCGGGGCTCGCTTCAAGCGTCACACAAACATAACTGTTTTAGGATAGCCTAACGGGTCTTTCCTAAACCGGATGCCCCCATGACCACTCAGAGCAATACCCGCCTGTTCGAGCGTTTGATCCCTTCGCTGACGATGCTGCGCGACGAAGCGGTGCGGGTCGAGCAGAGCTTCGCCGAGGAGCTGTCTCAGATCGAACCGACGTACCGCGCCAGCGCTCGGAACCTGCTGCATTATCTCGGCGTGCGCCAGCACGACATCCGGAACTTGCAGCGCGATCTGGCCTCACTGGGCCTGTCCTCCCTGGGGGTTCTGGAAGGCAACGCCATGGCCAGCCTGAATGCAGTGCTCGACGCGCTAGGACAATTGACCGGCCGCGATCTGGGCCGGGCGCCCGATGCGCCCGTGGATTTCCGCACGGGCCCCCTGCTGTTGCGGGACCACACCCGCAACCTGCTCGGCCCCGAGCCCAACAGCCGGCAGGTGCGGATCATGGTGACCATGCCCAGCGAAGCCGCCACTCGCCCGGAACTGGTGCGGGATCTGTTGAAGGCCGGCATGGATGTGATGCGGATCAACTGCGCGCACGACAGCCCCGAAGCCTGGCGGGCGATGGTGAATCACCTCCGGCGCGCCGAGCGGGAAGTCGGCCGCAGTTGCCGGGTGCAAGCCGATCTGGGCGGACCGAAGCTGCGCACGGGTCCCCTGTCCGCGGCGGGCCGTCTGCTCAAGATTCGCCCGCGACGCGACTATTTGGGCCGGGTTCTGGCTCCGGCGCTGGTTTGGCTCACGCCGGCCGACGCGCCCGAAGATCCGCCGGAGCGGGTTGGATCGGTCATGCCGGTCAGCTCGATGCTGCTGGAGCGGGCCGAGTCCGATGATGAACTCTGTTTCAGCGACGGCCGGGAACGCGACCGCGGGTTGCGTATCGTGTCCCGCCGAGGTCGCTCCTGTTTGGCCGAAGCCGAACAGGTCATCTACGCCATGGACCAGGCGCCCGTCGACCTGATCCGGAGCGATGCGGTCATCGCCAGCGGCTTCATCGGTCCCTTGCCGGAAATCACCCCACCCATCATGCTGTTTCCGAACGATATGTTGATCCTGACCCGCGAGGCGGCGCTCGGGGAAGACGCCGTGCGCGACGAGTCGGGCGCCGTGGTCAGCCCGGCTCACACCCACTGCACCCTGGAGGCTGCGTTCCAGTCGGTCCGACCGGGCGAGCATGTGTGGCTGGACGACGGCAAGATCGGTGGCATGGTCAAGGCCAACGACGGCGAGTGTATTTCCATCCAGATCACCCAAACCGGGGCCAACGGCGGTCGCTTGCGGGCGGAGAAGGGCATCAATTTCCCCGATACCCAGTTCGAGATGTCGGCCCTGACCGACAAGGATATCGCTGACCTGGCGCAGGTCGTCGGCTCTGTGGACATGGTGGCGCTGTCGTTTCTGCGTGGGCCGGACGACGTGCTGTTGCTGGAGGATCATCTGCATCGGCTGGGCGCCGGCCATCTCGGGATCGTGCTCAAGATCGAGAACCGGCAGGCGTTTGAGAATCTGCCCCGGATTCTGCTGGCCAGTCTGCGCTCGCCGCCGGTGGGGGTGATGGTGGCGCGGGGCGATCTGGCGGTGGAGGTGGGTTTCGATCGTCTGTCCGAGGTCCAGGAGGAAATCCTGTGGCTGTGCGAAGCCGCTCACGTTCCGGTGATCTGGGCGACGCAAATTCTGGAGGGCATGGCCAAGAAGGGTTCGCCGTCGCGGGCCGAGGTGTCGGACGCGGTGATGAGCAGCCGGGCCGAGTGCGCGATGCTCAACAAGGGACCGTACATCGTCGAAACCGTGCGGTTCCTGAGCGGCATCCTGTCGCGCATGGACACCCATCACGACAAACGCAAGGCCATGCTGCGCCGGCTGTCCATCGCGACGTTGTAGGCCAGCGGGGTCGGTTCGGCGCCGGTCGGGGCGGACGGGCGCCGAAGGTTGAGAGTTGCCAGGGATCATCCGCTTTCACCCTACCGCCCGACTGGATATGCGAAGTGCTTCAGATGGGGGCGTTGCGGAGTGCGGCGTCCAGATCGACGCGGCACGAGAGAAAGCCGCCGCCTTCGGTCTCGCGCCTCTCACCGCATGGCCGCCCGCGCTGCCTCCGCCAGAAAACCGGAGCGCGTTTCACCACGGGCGCGGACGTGGTCGTCGATTTTCGCCAGCAGCAGGCGGGGCAGCGTGATGTTGATCTTTTCCGCCGGGCCGAAATACCGCTCCACGGGCACTTCGACCACGGCCCAAATCCAGCCGGTGAAGTCAGGATCGGCCTGATGCTCGGCCAGAGTGCGCGGCGCTGGAACCAGTCCCCCATCCTCGATCAGGATCTGACAGTGGAAATCGATGGCTTCCTTGGCCTTGTCGATGGCCTCGTCCAGCGTATCGCCCGCCGAGAAACACCCCGGCAGATCGGGCGCCACCACGCCGAAGGCCTGCGTGTCGTCGCCGGGTTCGATGGCAATGATAAATTTCATGGTCAAGACCCTCGCTTCAAAGCAATCCAGCCTGTTTCAGTAGCTTGCGCGTGAGTCCCACGCCCAGGTCTTTCTTCGGATGCGGTACGCTGAGGTGTCCGCCGCGCGTCGGGTGGGTGTAGACGTGGTGCGAACCCTTGACTCCTCGCAGCGTCCATCCGGCTTGCTCGAGTTGCTTGATGAGTTCCGTACTGTTCATGATGGTTATTATAACCACCCTGCTCATTTCCCAGTAGTGGCGTTTCGCCGAGAGCGATCATTGGACAAGATCGTGCGCTAAACTGGTCAATAATTGGTTCGGCGCCGGTCGGGGCGACGAAGCGCCGAGCGTTGAGTTGCCCCGGCTCATCGACCTGCACTACTCTCGCAGGGTCAGCGCTGCTTTGGAGGAGTGTTCCCCATGTCCGCAACCGCCCAGAAATTCGCCACCTACGAAGACCTGTTCGATCTGCCCGAGCATATCGTGGGCGAGATCATTCACGGTCAACTCATCACGCATCCCCGGCCCGCACCGAAACATGCCTTGGCCAGTTCTTCGCTGGGCGACGAACTGGTCGGTCCGTTTCAGAAAGGACGGAGCGGTGGTCCCGGCGGCTGGTGGATTCTGGACGAGCCGGAATTGCACCTCGGTCCGCATATTTTGGTTCCCGATCTGGCCGGCTGGCGGCGGGAACGCTTGCCGGTCATGCCGGAAACCGCCTATTTCACCCTGCCGCCCGATTGGATTTGCGAAATACTGTCGCCGGGCACGGCGCGGGTGGACCGGGCGGATAAAATGCCCCTTTACGCCCAACACGGCGTACCTTTTCTGTGGCTGATCGATCCCGCGCCACGCACTTTGGAAGTGTTCCTACTGAGAGAAGGTCATTGGATACTGGAGCATGTTTATCAGGACGATGACAAAGTGCGCGCCGCGCCCTTCGACGCGATCTCGTTTTCGCTGGCGGACTTATGGTCCTGAAGCGGGTGGTTTGGTCGAGAAAAGCGCCATGGACGAACCAGAGCGGCAAAGCGCGGAGCTTCACGATCAACTCCGGAGTCTGGAAAAACTCCGGCCCATCTTGGGCGATGCGCTGAGCGACCAGAAGAAAGCAGAACTGGAAGCCCGACTGCGCGCCTTGGTCGAGACCGGCGGTGGGATCTATATCGACGGTTCTGTCGGCCCTCGACGGCGGACCGCTGAAGGGGACGGGGAGTCTCGGTGCTGAAAGGCTGTTATAACCGTATGCCCTGGCGGCCGGCGCCGCCGTACAGGTTAAGGCGCTCGTGGAAGCACCGCATGCGGTCCAACGTCTCTGTGCTTGAGTCGCAATCCAGCGAGGTATCTCTCCATGCGGAAAACTCCAATCTCTTGTAGCGTTTTC
>DAIRDI010000300.1:0-4170 GCA_036796235.1 Candidatus Competibacteraceae bacterium
TATCGGTGCCGGCCTGGTGCAGCCACTCAAACGCCACCATCTCGCGGCTGACGATGCGCACGCCCTCGGCGCGCATCCGCTCCAAAGCCAGTTCCGCATCGCGCGGCGACCGCGAGGAGACCCCGTCGGCGACCAGATACACTTCCTTGCCGGTCGCGCGCAGGTCTAGCGCGGTCTGTAACACGCACACATGCGCCTCCGTGCCGATCACCACCAGTTGCGCGCGACCGCAGGCGTCGATGCGCCGCATGCATTCCCGCTCGGCGGCGCAGGAAAAATGGGTCTTTTCCATGAAGGCCTCCGCCGGTAATAACTCGCGAATCGCGGCCACCGTGTGGCCCAGGCCGCGCGGATACTGTTCCGACGCCAGAATCGGCACGTTCAGCCGTTGGGCGATCCGGATCAGCCAGACGCCATTGGCGACCACTTCATCAGCCCGATGAATCGCCGGCATCAGTCGCTCCTGCAAATCGACCACCAGCAGGCAGGACAACTCAGTCCGCATCAACATATCCGCTCTCCTCACCATGTTGCGGCCCGCCAGCGCGGGCCGGGTCAATCCGAGATCAGGGTTATCGACGCCCTGGAGCCTGCTCCGCCCATAGCTGAGTCCTCGTCCGAGAGGGCCGATCACTCCGCCAGTGTGTAGCGAAAGACCTGTGTAGCGAAAGACCTGTGTAGCGAAAGACAAACGCGCTCATCCCGTCGGACTGGGCGATTACCCAGACAAACCATTCGAACCGCCTCCTGGAGGGATCGAATGGAAAAAACCGGCGGCGCCGAACTCGGACGCCTGGATCATTTCGATTGCGGCGGTTGGCGGCATCCTAAAACGCGCCCGCCCGCCCGCCCGCGGCGGGATCGGGGCCGGGCGCTTGGATGACTATAAGCGCTATAATGAGCGTCCGCTGGCCCGGCGGAAAGCCTCGCGCAGCTCTTCAAACGTCCGGGTCACTGGAAACTGGGGAAATTCATCGATCACGTTCTGCGGCGGCCGGAACAGGATGCCCGCTTCGGCCTCGGCCAGCATGGCGGTATCATTGTAAGAATCGCCGGTGGCGATCACCCGAAAGTTGAGCGCATGGAACGCCCGCACCGCCTCGCGCTTGCCATCGGCCTGCCGGAGCACGTAGTTGACTACCCGATCGTCCACCACTTCCAGCCGGTGACAGAACAGCGTCGGCCAACCGAGTTGCCGCATCAGCGGCCAAGCAAACTCGTAATAAGTATCCGACAGGATCACCACCTGAAATCGCTCGCGCAGCCAATCCAGAAACTCATGCGCGCCCTCCAGCGGCCTCATGCCGGCGATGACCCGCTGAATGTCCGACAGCTTCAGCCCGTGTTGGTCGAGCAGGGCCAGCCGCCGCCGCATTAGCTGGTCATAATCGGGGATGTCGCGCGTGGTCAAGCGCAGCGCCTCAACGCCGGTGCGTTCGGCGACATTGATCCAGATTTCCGGAACCAGGACCCCTTCCAGGTCCAGGCAAGCGAGTTCCATGAGAGCCCCCTGATTTGCGTTTTGCGCGCCCTCCGGGCGCGGCGGCGGATGTCGGCATGGCCGATGATGGCGATGGCATGGAATAACGCTAACCGGTTTGCCACCTTCGCCGCAATAGCCAACGATCGATGCGGCGCGACACCTTCAGCGCGCGGTGCGGCCAACCGTTCGGTGGAAATGGCGCGACAAACAGGTGGACAGCGGCGAAAAAGCCAGATGTCCCGCAAGTTGAGCATTTAATGCATCGCGCCCCTTTCCAAGGTTCCTCACATAGGCTAAAGTTGGCCCTGCAGGCGATAAGCCACGTTGACTCGCTTAAAGATGATGCCAAGCCATGGCTACCATTCCCAATAATGTTATCACCCAGCCGGGCGGCCAGTTGATCGGGCTGGCCCGGCAGCTCGTGCTCAATCATCTGCTCGATGAAGCCGCCGCCTTGAAGGCCTTCGAACAGTCCCGCAAGGAAAATATTCCCTTCGTCTCCTATCTGGTCGACAACAAGCTGGCGCGCGACAAGGACATCGCCCGCATCGCCTCGCGCAGCTTCAACCTGCCGCTGTTCGACATCGACGCCCTGGAGATCGAAGCCGACATCGTCCGTCTGGTCGATGTAAAGCTGCTCCGCAAGCACCGCGCCCTGCCGCTGCACAAGCGGGGCCGCCGGCTGTTCGTGGGGGTCAGCGATCCCACCCACCAACGGGTGTTGGAGGATATCAAGTTCCAGACCCGGCTCGATATCGAGCCGGTCGTCGTCAGCGAACTCCAACTGACCAAGGCCCTGGACAACGCCATTGAGGCGCCCGCCTCGGCCATGGCCGACAGCGACATCGGCGATCTCGACTTCAGCAGCGAAGCCGACGCGGCGAAAATCGAGACCCTGACTCAGTCGGACACCGACGATGCGCCGGTGGTGCGCTTCATCAATCAGGTGATCCTGCAAGCCATCAATCGCGGCGCCTCGGATATCCACTTCGAACCCTACGAAAAAACCTACCGGGTCCGCCTGCGCCAAGACGGCATGTTGGACGAACTCTACAAACCTCCGGTCACCATGGCGCCGCGCATGGCGGCCCGCCTCAAGATCATGGCCCAGCTCGATATCGCCGAACGTCGGGTGCCGCAGGACGGACGGCTCAAGCTCTACCTGACCAAGCAGCGAGCCATCGACTTTCGCGTCAACACCCTGCCCACGATGTGGGGCGAAAAAGTGGTGATGCGCCTGCTCGATCCGGCCAGCGCCCAAATGGGCATTGAGGCCCTGGGCTACGAGGAGCACCAGAGGAATCTGTTTCTCGACGCCATCCATAAACCGCAGGGCATGGTGCTGGTGACCGGCCCCACCGGCAGCGGTAAGACCGTCTCCCTGTACACGGCGCTCAACATCCTGAACACGTCCGCGGTCAATATCTCCACCGCCGAGGATCCGGTGGAAATCAATTTACCCGGCATCAATCAAGTCAATGTCAACCCCAAGGTTGGAATGACCTTCGCCAACGCCCTGCGCTCCTTTCTACGCCAGGATCCGGATATCATCATGGTCGGCGAGATCCGCGACCTGGAAACCGCCGAGATCGCCATCAAGGCCGCCCAGACCGGTCACATGGTCTTGTCCACCCTGCATACCAACAGCGCGCCGCAAACCCTCAGCCGCTTGATGAACATGGGCGTGGCGCCCTACAACATCGCCTCCAGCGTGACGCTGATCATCGCGCAACGCTTGGGGCGGCGGCTTTGCCAGAACTGCAAGGAAGAGATCAAAATTCCTCAGGAAGAACTGATCAACCAGGGCTTCCACGAGGATGAATTGAAGGATCTGACGATCTACAAGGCCGTCGGTTGCGATCAGTGCAACAACCGCGGCTATAAGGGCCGGGTCGGCATCTACGAGGTCATGCCGGTTTCCGAGGAGATCGGGCGGATCATCATGGCGAACGGCAACGCGCTGCAGATCGCCGATCAGGCGCGCAAGGAAGGCGTCAACGACTTGCGCCGGTCGGGGCTGGAAAAAGTTCGCGCCGGACTCACCAGCCTCGAAGAAATCAACCGAGTAACGACGGAATAACGGCCGTGGCTAAACAAGCGATTCTGGCGAAAGCCAAAAAGAAGGAAGAGGAACCCACCTTCAAGTGGGAAGGCACCGACAAGCGGGGCGTTCGCGTCAAGGGCGAACTGCGGGGCGTCAATCAGAACCTGATCAAGTCCGAGTTGCGCCGCCAAGGCATCGTCCCGCTGCGGGTCCGCAAGAAGGCCAAGCCTTTGTTTACTTTCGGCAACAACATCGTGCCGAAGGACATCATGCTGTTCACCCGCCAGCTCTGCACGATGCTGGCTTCCGGTATCGCCGTGGTGCAGGCGCTGGATATGGTCGGGCACAGCAACCGCAAGCCCAAGGTCAAGGAGCTGATCCTCGCGATCAAGACCGAAGTCGAGAGCGGCACCGCGCTGTCGAAGGCGTTCGCCAAGCACCATCTCTACTTCGACGATCTGTATTGCAGTCTGGTCCACGCCGGCGAGGAAGCGGGCGTGCTGGAGGTGCTGCTCGACAAGATCGCGACGTATCTGGAAAAGTCCGAGGCGCTGAAAGCCAAGGTCAAGAAAGCCTTGACCTATCCGGCCATCGTATTGGTGTTCGCCTTCGTGGTGACCGCGATTCTGCTGATCTTCGTGAT
>DAIRDI010000301.1:0-4157 GCA_036796235.1 Candidatus Competibacteraceae bacterium
CGTCTTCGTAAATCCGGTTCAGGGGCAGCGCCGGTCCAGTGCTGTCCAGTGTTATTGCTTCTCCGGCACTGTTACGCCAGCGAACGCGAGTCGTCGGTTCGATGCGGGTGTGGAAGCCCTTGATGGGTTGCTATCACCCCTCGCTTCCCGCCGCGTCCGGCAACACCGGTTTCATCCGGGCGCTGAGTGTGGTTCCAAGATCCTGCACGCCCAGACGATGCTGATAAACGATGGCGTATTCCAGAACCCGCTGCACGTAGGTCCGGGTTTCCCGGTAGGGGATGGTCTCGGCCCAGACATCAGCGGGTAGAGCCTCGCTGGTCGGCAGCCATTGCGCGACCCGGTTCGGGCCGGCATTGTAGGCGGCGGTGGCCAACACTGGATTGTCCTGCAACCGCTCCAACATCCGTCCCAGGTAGTGGACGCCGTAGCGGATGTTGACATCGGGTTGCAGCAGGGGTGGGTTGGCGGAGTCGTCCCGCAGTTCCCGGGCGATTTGCCGGCCGGTGGCGGGCATGACCTGCATCAGCCCCAGCGCGCCCGCCGGCGAGCGCGCGTCGGCGCGGAAGGCGCTTTCCTGGCGGATGACGGCGTAAACCCAGGCCGGGTCCACCGTCCAAGTGCGAGCATTGTCGAGCACGCGCTCCCGGTGGGCCAGCGGAAAGCGCAGTTCCAGATCGTCCCAATGCTCGGCGCGGGCGATCGTGACGATGGCCTGCGAGTGCCAATCCCAACGTTGGGCCAGCAGCGCGGCCTGCTGGAGCGCCGCGCGGTCGAGGTCCTGGAGGGCGCGTCGCCATTCATTGGAGGCTTCCGGCTCGCGACCCAGAATGTAGAGTTCCCGCGCGCGTTGCAAACCCGGCGAGCGAACCAGAAGCGCCTCCAGCTCGGTGGCGGTGGCGGTCAGCGAATCATTGGCGAGGTGGTAGGGAGCGTCGATCCGGTCGGCGGCCAGGAAGCCGTAATAGTCCCGGCGTTCGGCGGCGTTCCGATAAGCCTGGCGCGCGGGTTCGGGCTGGTCCAGGGCTTCCAGCGCCCGGCCGCGCCAATATTGCCAGCGCGGGCTGTCCCGTTCCTCCGCGGGTAACTGATCCAGCCAATGCAGGGTCGCTTTCCAGTCGCCCTGCCGCAGCACGACCCGAATCCGCCAATCCCGCACGTCCTGATCCACCACGGGTTCCGGCAAGGCCACCAACCGTTCCAGGGAGGTCGGGTGGTAATCGCTGGCGATCCACAGCGCCAGCATCCGTTCCTCGGCCGCCAGGGCGGGCGCCAGTTGCGGGTCGCGCTCCTTGAGCGTATCGAGCGCCGCCAGGGCCGCCAGCGCGTCGCGCCGTCGCCACCGACTCAGACCGTCGCTCAGGATGGCCGTGACCCGCGGATCGTCGGTCTCGAAGCGGGCGGCGTCCAGGAGCAAGCGTGGGTTCTCGGCGACGGCCAGCCAGCTATCCGCCAGCTTTTGATCGGCCTCGCTCATGGTCCCGCGCAGGAAACGGGCCAGCCCCGAATCACGGTTCTCCATCGCCAGCGCGAATCGTTGCCAAACCAGTTCAGGGGTGAGACCCCCGCGAGCCTGCCAGGCGGAGATCACCGGATCGCAGGCGTTGGGGAGCGAGCTGCCGCGTAGCCAGATCGCGGCGAACTCGTCCAGCGCCACCGCGCTTTGCTGGGTGTTCAGCAATCCCTGTCGCCGCCAGCAGTCGAGCGTCGGGTCGCGGGTGGGGGTGAAATCGGTGAGGTAATCGTCCCAGCGGCCCGCGTTGGCAAGCTGGCGTAGCCAGGCGTCGCGCAGCCGGTCGGCCAACGGCGAATCGGCGTAACTGCTCAAGAACTCCCGTACTTCGGCAGCGGGGAGCGTCGCCAGTCGGCGCGCCAGATCCTGATAGCGCAGGTACGGATAGAGCGGATAGGTTCGCGGTACGGCGTAGTCCATAGGCGCGCCGATCCGCAGGGCGTATTCGGCGATGCGGAACGCCTCTCGCTGCGCCCGCAAGGATTCCGTCGCGCCGACATCGCCGCCGATGCCGATGGCGAGAGCGGTGACGAACAATGGAATCCACCATCGCCGGGTGAGCCGTGGTCCGGAATCGCCATTGATTCCGGATTCAGGTTTCAAACGGCTGGCGCCACGGGGGCGATGAGAATAAAAACGCATATCACAAAAGCATGAGACTCCCTCCCCCCTTGTGGGGGAGGGTTGGGGTGGGTGGTATGAACGGTCACGCCTCCTGTTGCACCGGATTGCCGAACCACTTGTTGCGGGCCACCTTGCGCAACAAATCGACCGGGATGATGACGATGGCCAGCAGCAGCACGATGATCCACTCCTGCACCGACAAGCCGACCGTGCGCAAGATTTCCCCGCCGTAGGTGATAAAGACCACCTGGATCACCATGATTCCCGGAATAATCAGACTGAACAAGCGGTTGTCGAGCAGGTGCTCGAACAGGTTCAATCCCTGGGTCCGGGCGTTAAAGGTATTAAACACCTGGACGAACACGAAGAACGCGAAGAACGCGGTCAGGAACTTAGCCTGCGCCGCGTCGGAGCCGAGCTCGTGGCCGCCGGAGAACCAGGACTGGGCTGTGCTACTGGTCAGGAACACGATGCTGATGAAGGCGATGAAGGCGCCGTTGATCAGGATGGATGACCACATGTCCGCGGTGATCAGCGGCTCATCGCGGCGCAGCGGTTTCTCCCGCATGTAGCGTTGCAACGCGGCCTCGCCGGCGAAGGCCAGTCCCGCCAGGGTGTCCATGATGATGTTCAGCCACAACAACTGGGTCATGGTCAGCGGCAGATCGAAGCCGAAGAACTGCCCGAGGAATACCACTAAAATCGCCGAGACGTTGACCGTCAACTGGAAGATCAGGAACTTGCGGATGGACTTGAACAGGGTCCGCCCGTACAGCACCGCCTTGGTCAATGATGAGAAGTTGTCGTCGAGAATGACGATATCGCCGGATTCCTTGGTCATTTCGGTGCCGCTACCCATGGCGAAACCGACATCGGCGTTCTTCACCGCCGGGGCGTCGTTGACCCCGTCGCCGGTCATGCCGACCACCAGCCCCAGTTCCTTGGCCAGCTTGACCAGCCGGCTCTTGTCGGTCGGGAAGGCGCGGGCGACCACATACAGATGCGGCAACCGCTTTTTTACTTCCTCGTCCGACAGCTCGGCCAGTTCGGCGGAGGTCATGACGATGGCCTCTGGATCATCCTCCAGCAGACCCACATCCTTGGCGATGGCTTGGGCGGTTTCCTTGGCGTCGCCGGTGATCATGACCACGTGAATGCCGGCGTTCTTGGCGGTTTTCACCGAGGCGTAGGAGGTCTCGCGCAGTTCGTCGCGCATTCCGAACACCCCGACCAGGGTCAGATCGGCCGGCAGCACCTTGCTGTCGTCGATGGGCGCATCGCTCACCGCCACCGCCAGCAGGCGCATGGCGCGGGACGAGAGGTCCTTCATGGCTGCTTGCAGCGCGCTTGGGTCGCTCAGATCGACCGGGTTGCCGTCGGCATCCAGATAACGTGTGCAGTTTTGCAGAACCACTTCCGGCGCGCCCTTGACCAGGGTCAGCGCCCGGTCGCCGGTCACCTGGGTGGCGGAAAACTTGCGAGTGCTGTTGAAAGGGATCAGATCCACAATCTCCGCGCCCGCCTGCGTCAGGTACGGCGTCACGAAGCGCAGCAGCGCCTGCTCGGTGCGGTCCGCGCCGACCATCTTGATGTCCTTCGGGTCGCTGGCGTCGATCACCGCGCTGGTGTTGTTTCGTAGCGCGAAGCCGGCGGTATCGCGTAGAACCTGGGGAATGTCGTCCAGTTTTTCATGGCGCATCCCGGCGCCGGTGAGGAAGGCGCTGACCGACAACCGGCCTTGAGTCAGCGTGCCGGTTTTGTCGGTGAACAGCAAGTTCAGGCTGCCGGCGGTTTCGATACCCAGCAGTTTGCGGACTAGCACCTTGACGTTGAGCAGTTTCTTCATGTTGATCGCCAGGACCATGGCGATCATCATCGGCAGTCCTTCCGGCACCGCCACCACGATGACGATGATGGCCAGAATCGCCGCCGTCACGAAATCCTTGACGATCAGCCCGGTCTCCTGCGCCCAGTAGGTCTCGAATCCACCCCCTTGCAGGAAGATGTTGTTGAACATGAA
>DAIRDI010000302.1:0-4156 GCA_036796235.1 Candidatus Competibacteraceae bacterium
TTTCCGTTGATAGGCTTTGCGACCTGCCACAAAAGTTAGGTTGACGCCTAACCCACCCAGGTTTCTTCTGATAAGGTCCTCGCTGGATATCACCTAAAGCCATTTCGCTCATCATTATCGACAGGTTACTGATCTACAATAAAAAATAGATAATGTCACCAAATAATCAAGCATCGGCTTTCAGTTACGCCCCGCCGCTCAAACGACGATGAAAACCTGGCGTCCATTCGCGCGGGAACCGCTGGTCCGGGACAAGGATGACACCGCCGAAAGCGAGCTATTTTTCTGGCGCGCCCTGGTTATGTTGGGCGTGGCGTTGCTGGGGTTGCTGGCGGTGGGCGGGCGGCTGGTTTATCTCCAGGTGCTCAATCACGAGCGCTTTACCACCTTGTCCGACGGCAACCGGGTTCGCTTGCAGCCGCTGCCGCCGACCCGCGGTTTCATTTTCGACCGCAACGGCGTCGTGTTGGCCGACAACCTGACCTCCTACCATCTGGAGATCACCCGCGAGCAGATCCCGGATCTGGACGCCGCACTGGAGGAATTACGCCAGCGCATCGAACTCACAGACCTCGACATCGAGCGCTTCCGGCGGCTGCTCCAGCGCAGTCCGCCCTACGCGGGCGTACCGTTGCGGTTCCGGCTGACCGACGAGGAAATCGCCCGACTGGCGATCGATCTGTACCGATTCCCCGGCGTGGACATCAAGGCGGACCTGACCCGTCGTTACCCCTTGGGACCGCGCACCGTCCATGTGGTCGGCTACGTCGGACGGATCGATGAAAACGAGATGCGCCGGATCGATCCGGGTCAATATCGGGGTAGCACCCATATCGGCAAACTCGGAATCGAGCGTTCCTACGAAGATGTCCTGCGCGGCCGCGCCGGTTGGCAGCAGGTCGAAACCAACGCCGAGGGCCGGCCCCTGCGCGTTCTGAGCCGCACGCCGCCGACGCCGGGCCAGCATCTTCATCTGACCCTCGACATTCGCTTGCAGATGGCCGCCGAACAGGCGCTGGAGGGTCATAACGGCGCCATCGTCGCCCTCGATCCCCGCAACGGCGAGATCCTGGCGCTGGCCAGTCGGCCGACCTATGACCCCAATCCGTTCGTCAACGGCATCGATTTCGCGTCCTACCGGGCGCTCAATACCTCCAGCGACCGGCCGTTGATCAATCGGGCGCTGCGCGGCGTTTACCCGCCGGGTTCCACGATCAAACCCTTGATGGCGCTGGCCGGATTGGAGCATGGAACGGTCAATCGCCACACCGGGGTGTACTGTCCCGGCTACTACCGGCTGCCGGGATCGAGCCACCGGTTCCGCTGCTGGCGGCGGAGCGGGCACGGCAGCGTCAGCATGGACCGGGCGATCGCCCAGTCCTGCGATGTGTATTTCTACAGCCTGGCGGTCAATCTGGGCATCGAAAAATTTCATGCGTTTCTCAGCCAGTTCGACCTGGGCCGGCCGACGGGCATCGATCTGCCCGCCGAGGCGGGAGCATTGTTGCCCTCCCCGGAGTGGAAACGCCGAGTCCACAAGCAGTCCTGGTTCGCCGGCGACACCGTCAGTTTCGGCATCGGCCAGGGCTATTTCCTGACCACCCCCCTGCAACTGGCCCACTCGACCGGCATCATCGCCCAGAAGGGCGCGCATTTTAAGCCCCGGCTGTTGTACGCCACCGAAGACCCCGGAACCCGCGTCAAGACCCCGGAAGCGCCGCGGGCGCAGCCGCGGGTGACGGTCCGCAACCCCCAGTTCTGGGACACCATCAAATCCGGGATGGTCCAGGTCGTCGAGGGCGGCACCGCCAGCCGAATTCGGAGTCCCCACTACCGGATCGCCGGCAAGACCGGCACCTCCCAAGTCTTCACGTTGGGGCAAAGCCAAAGGTATAACGCCCGCTCTCTGCCCAAACACTTGCAGGATCATGCGTTGTTCGTGGCGTTCGCCCCGTTCGAGGAGCCGCGCATCGCCGTGGCGGCGATCATCGAGCACGGCGGCGGCGGCGGCGCCACGGCCGCGCCGATCGCCCGCAAGGTCATGGACGCCTATCTGCTGGACCGCTATGACGAGGCCCTTCTCGCAGAGATTCAAGCCGCCGCTCGGGAGGCCCAGAGGCATGGATCGGAATAGCCACGGTCGATTCCATTTCCGGTTCCACCTGGATCTGGTGCTGCTGTTCGGCCTGCTGATGGTGTCGGGGACCGGATTGGTCGTGCTCTACAGCGCCGGACAGCAAAATGCCGATCTGGTGCTGGCGCAGGGAGTTCGGTTGGGTCTGGGGTTCGCCATCCTGCTGGCGCTGGCGCAGGCTCCGCCCCATTTTTTTCGATTCTGGTCGCCCTGGATCTATCTGGTCGGCGTTCTGCTGCTACTGGCGGTGCTGGTGGTCGGCGATGTCTCCAAGGGCGCGCAACGCTGGCTGGACTTGGGGGTGATTCGGTTTCAACCCTCGGAGATCATGAAGCTCGCCGTGCCGATGATGATCGCCTGGTTCTTCGCCAATAAACCCCTGCCGCCCAAACTGTTGCATCTGCTGGGCGGTGCGTTGATCACCGCGATTCCCTTTGCGCTGATCCTCGTGCAGCCGGATCTGGGCACGGCGCTGTTGGTGGGGTGCGCCGGCGCGTTCGCGTTGTTTCTGGCCGGGTTGAGCTGGACCATCATGCTCGGGCTGGTCGGCGTGTTGGGCGCCGTGATTCCACTATTTTGGACTTTCGGCATGCACGATTATCAACGCCAGCGGGTGTTGACCTTCCTGGACCCGGAAAGTGACCCGCTGGGCGCGGGTTATCACATCATTCAGTCCAAGATCGCCATCGGTTCGGGCGGGATCTACGGCAAGGGTTGGCTGAACGGCACGCAGTCGCACCTGGATTTTTTGCCGGAGGGTTCGACCGATTTCATCTTCGCCGCCTTCGCCGAGGAATTCGGCCTGATCGGTGGTTGCTTGTTGCTGGTGCTGTATTTTTTCATCATCGCCCGCGGCCTGTACGTCGCCGCCCGCGCTCCGGATACCTACTCGCGACTGCTGGCCGGGACGTTGGCTTTGATTTTTTTCATCTATGCTTTCGTGAACGCCGGGATGGTGTCCGGGTTGCTGCCGGTGGTGGGATTGCCGCTGCCGCTGTTCAGTTATGGAGGAACGTCCATGGTGACGATCATGGCGGGTTTCGGTATGTTGATGAGCATCCATTCGCACCGCCGGCCCTGACGCGGTAATCGCCGCCCTTCAGCCAACGACGAGATTGATGCGTGAAGAGCCTGTATACGAGGATTCCTTATCTGCTGGGCATCGCCCTGCTAACGAACGCATGCGCGCCTGTGGGGGCGGGGTTGCACCCCGCGCCCGCGCCCGCCCCCATCGCCATTCCCGCCGCCGCCGCGCCGGAGATCGAGACGCCGCCCGCGCCCCCGCCGGAGCGGGTCGCCCAGCGCGCGGGCCAGTCGTTGGGGCAGCGGGCCGACGTGCAAAACTTCATTCGCGAGATGACCGCCCGGCACGGCTTCAACCCGGCGCAACTGCAAGCGCTCTTCGACCGCGTCCAGCCTCAGCCCAGTATCATCACCGCCATGAACCGGCCCGGCGAGGCCAAACCCTGGCATGAGTATCGGGCGATCTTCATCAACGCCCGGCGCATTCAGGGCGGGGTGGAATTCTGGCGGACCCACGCGGCGACGCTGGCCCGCGCCGAGCAGGTCTACGGCGTGCCGCCGGAGATCGTGGTCGCCATCATCGGGGTGGAGACTCAGTACGGCGGCAACATGGGCCGGCACCGGGTCCTGGAGGCGCTGGCCACGCTGGCTTTCGACTACCCCCGGCGCGCGGACTTTTTCCGTAAGGAGTTGGAGGCTTATCTATTGCTGACCCGCGCCGAGGGCGTCGATCCGCTGGCCCTGCGCGGGTCCTACGCCGGAGCCATGGGGTGGGGCCAGTTCATGCCGACCAGCTACCAGAATTTCGCGGTGGATTTCGACGGCGACGGTCGTCGCGACCTCTGGCGGAACCCCCGCGACGCCATCGGCAGCGTCGCCAATTATTTTCGCCAGCACGGTTGGCGTCCGGGCGAGCCGGTCGTCGTCCCCGCGCGGGTCGGCGGGACGGCGTATGCGGACCTGATCACCCGTCGGTTGACGACGCCGCCCACGGATAGC
>DAIRDI010000303.1:0-4155 GCA_036796235.1 Candidatus Competibacteraceae bacterium
GCGTCCGTCGTCCGCCATCCCCAACGCCCGGATCGCTGGCTGGTCGTGGCCGACCGCTGATCCGCGGCTGCGGCCGGACGGCATCGAAGCATCGCCAAAAAGCCCGGTTTCGTGGCTTGGCGATGTGGAAGCGCATCAGCCGATCCCGCCGCGACGGCCCTGTCGCGAATGGTGGGTTGAAACGGCATTCCCATGACCCAACCCTGTGGAAAACGCGCGTAGCTCATTAAAAAATAAATAATTTTGTGATCAGGAGGGTTCCCGAAATTTCGCCGCCTCGAGATTCCGCACCGCGCCGATCAAGGGCCAGCAGAGCTCGGTGGCTGATGCCCACTGCTGGCGCGCTTCACCCTTCGCTCGAGATTTTTTGACTGATCGTTCAAAATAGATTATGATCCGCGCATGTCTAAGAATCGCAGCTTCTACGAGGCCGATGTTCTGCAACGTGCGACCGACGCATTCAGCATCCACGGCTATGGCGCGACCTCGATGTCCATGCTGTGCGAGGCCACGGGCCTAGGCAAACAGAGCCTGTACAACGCGTTCGGCAACAAGCAGGCGCTGTACCTGAAAGCGGTGGACTGCGCGGTCGGCAAATTCGTTGAAGCCGTGCGGAGCATGCAAGCAGCGCGCGACGGGCGCGAGGAGCTGGCGCTCTTCTTCCGTGGGTTGGTGGCGGTGTGCGCCAGCGGCGCTCCGGAACTGCGAAGCTGCATCGTCACCGCCGGCCTGCTGGAGTCCGTGGAGGATCCGGCGGTGCGCTCGAGCCTGCAGGCCCGCTGGCGCGCCACGCACGAACTGCTGCGGCGCGCGGTCGAGCGCGGCCAGCAGGACGGCTCGGTGCGCAACAAGGCGCCGTCGGCGCGGCTGGCCGACCTCTTGATGAGCCTGACGAGCGGGCTGCGCGTGGTCGCGCGGGTGGACGATTCGCGCGAACGGCTGCAGCAGATCGCGGACCTCGGTATGAAGGTGCTCGATCAGGACTGAGTCTGATGAATGCCCCGGCGTGCCGCTTGCGACGGCACGCCCGTTGTTTCGGCCTTCGGGCGCCGCCGATCGATCAGGCGCCCTTTCTTGGGTCTTTAATTGACCGATCGTTCAACAATAGGAGCCTCACCATGAACAAACCCCTGCAAGGCAAGGTCGCGCTGGTCACCGGCGCATCGCGTGGCATTGGCGCGGCTATCGCGCGCCGCCTGGCGATGGATGGTGCGCAGCTCATCCTGCATTACGGCGCCGGCGCGGCCGAGGCCGAGGCCGTGGCCGCCGACATCCGGGCGGCTGGTGGCGCGGCCGCTCTGGTGCAGGCCGATTTGGCGGCGGCCGACGGCGCGACACGACTTGCCGCGGCCGTGACGGCACCGCAGATCGACATCCTGGTCAACAACGCTGGTGTCGCGCCGTTTGCGGCCTTCGCCGAAACCAGCGAGGCGGAATTCGACCGGCTGATAAGCATCAACGTGAAGAGCTTGTTCTTCGTCACCCAGAAGCTGCTGCCCCGGCTGCCTGATGGAGGCCGCATCGTAAACCTATCGTCCGTCGTCACGCGCGCACATTTCCCGGGAATCCCGGCCTATTCGGCGAGCAAGGGGTTTGTCGACGTGCTCACGCTGCACTTGGCGGTTGAACTCGCTCCGCGCCGCATAACCGTTAATGCAGTGGCGCCGGGCGCGATCGACACACGTATGAGCGCTTGGATCCACCAGCCGGGCGGCAAGGAAACGCTGGCGCAGATCCAGGCCCTGCCCGGCGTGGGTCAGCCCGAGCAGGTGGCTGGGGTGGTCGCTTTCCTGGCCGGGCCCGACGGCGCGTGGTCGACGGGTCAGATCATCGACGCAAGCGGCGGCACCAAACTCTGAGCCGGCGATGCCGCGAACGCCGCCAAGGGGCTGCGGCAGTGCCGTCTGCTCATGCGCTCTACGCCTAATTTCTGGGCTCAATCCTCGCTGATCGGGGCAGTCTTGCCACTCTCCCCCGCATCCGGATTTGTGGAGCCGCTTCTGTCGATGCACCAGTTGCATCAGCCAACTTATTCATTAGGCTCAATGTAGCTTCCGCGCGACTTTTGCCATTATTGCTGATGGAGAATGCTCATGAAGTAACATATGGATCAGTAACCACATTGCGCCTGCATCATCGCGGCAAAATCCGCCAGCCCTTGCCCCGGCAGTTCCTCAAAAGTCTGTTGCAGCGTTTCCAGCCGGCGGATGCGGTCGAGGCGAAAGGTCCGGAAATCATTGCGGAGTCCGCACCAGGCGGTCAACGTCCACACATTGCCCCAGAAGAACAGTCCCAGCGGTTTGACATCGCGCTGGCTGTATTCCTGGTCGGCGCGCTGGTAATCCATGCGCAGCAAGCGGCGTTCGGCGATGGCGTGACGGCAAATATCCAGGGTGGTTTCAAGGTCTTCACGCACGCCAAAGCGCATGGCGAACAGGCGGCTTTCCTGCAAATGGCGGTGCAGCTCGGCGGGGATGACGGCGTGTACCTTGTCGAGCACGGAGCGCGCGCTGCCGCCGAGTTCGGTTCCACCCCATGCCTCGAGCATCCGCGCCCCGACCACCAAGGCTTCGATTTCGGCGGCGGTGAACATCAGCGGCGGGATGTCGAGCGAATAGCGCAGGTGGTAACCGACTCCAGCCTCGCCTTCCACCGGCACGCCGGAAAGGCTCAAGTCCTGGATGTCGCGGTAAATGGTGCGTTCGGACACTTCCAGCCGTTCCGCGAGCGCGCGCGCCGTGACCGAACGCTTGTTCCGCAGGATCTGCACGAGTTGGAACAAACGGTCGGCACGGCGCATGGGGTTCTCCTGACTAGACCATGGAATGCAGGCCGATCATGTTGCCTTCGGTATCGTACACGAGGGCGATGAAGCCATGTTCGCCGATGGACATTTTCTCCTTGAAAATGCAACCACCGTTTTCAGCCGCACGAGCAGCCACTACGGCGCAGTCTTCGCAACTGAAATAAACCAGTGTGCTGTTGCCGCCGGAAGGCATGTCCGCCATTTTCACCAATGCGCCGGTGGCGCCATATTCTTCATGCGACATGGGAAAGACTTGCATTTCCATGTCGGGGAATTCCTCCGTGTTAGGATTGGGTAGACGATCCAGCTTTTGCTGGAGCATGGCCTCATAAAAGGCGGCGGCGCGAGCCATGTCCTGTACATAAATTTCAAACCAGCCGACAGGGTTGCTCATGATGCTTCTCCTTGGGTCTTCGATTGTGAGTGGAGTCGCCACTATAAATCGGTGCTCCTGACAGCATTATGTCAGGAGCTGGCTGGTTGAATGCGCTGTGGGTAAATTGGCCTTGGGTATGGAGGCCCGCCTCCCGATGTGCGCGAGCAATACGGGAGTCCGTGCTGCTCGGTTCCGACCCCCAAGGGACCGGTTTCCTGGCACTGCCCGCTTCATGCCGTTCGACGGTTGTTCCCCAGAGTGTTCCCGGAGGGGTAAGATTCAAAACATTCAACGCCAAACGCCATGCGTCGCGCGCTTGCCGAGCTCGCGTTCGCGACGGATTCAGGATTGCTATCGCCCATTGCAGGATTCCCCATGGAACTCACCACGCTGACCGCGATTTCCCCCATCGATGGCCGCTACGCCGACAAGACCGCCGATCTACAGCCGATTTTCAGCGAGTACGGCCTGATTCGCCACCGGGTTTTGGTGGAGGTGCGCTGGCTGCAAGCGCTGGCCCGCCATCCCGGCATTCCCGAAGTGCCGCCTCTCGGCGAACACGCCACCCACATTCTCGATGGCTTGATCGAGAACTTCGCCCTCGCCGACGCCCAGCGGGTCAAGAACATCGAGCGCACCACCAATCACGACGTGAAGGCGGTGGAATACTGGCTCAAGGAGAAGATCGCCGGCAACGCCGAACTGGAGGCGGTCGGCGAGTTCATCCACTTCGCCTGCACGTCCGAGGACATCAACAATCTGGCCTACGCCCTGATGCTGCGCGAGGCGCGCACTCAGGCATTGTTGCCACAATGGGACGAACTCTGCGATGTGTTGACCCGCTTGGCGCACCAGTACGCCGAGCAGCCGATGTTGGCCCGCACCCACGGTCAGCCGGCCTCGCCGACCACGCTGGGCAAGGAACTGGCTAATGTGGTCCAGCGCCTGAAACGGCAGCGGGCGCAACTGGCGG
>DAIRDI010000304.1:0-4145 GCA_036796235.1 Candidatus Competibacteraceae bacterium
AGTCTTGCGGAGTCCGACCCGTCCACCACCAGGCGGGGCGAGGACCGGCGAGTTCGGCATCCAGTTCATGGCGCAGGTTTTTACGCCAGGGTTCGGTTCCGTGGTCCAGAGTCGCGTTCGCCAGCGGTGGGGTCATGATCGCTCCTGTTTGATTCAGCGCGGATACGGGTCAGCCGCCGCAGTTGTATTTAGGCCATACATGGACAAAAGACCAAATAGAGCTTCTCTCCAAACCCCGGTTCAGCCGCGCACCCCGATGGCCCGCCCGCGCCAGAAGATCGCCCCCTTCGTGGTAAAGGCGCCCAGCGCGATTAGCGAGCCGGTGCTGGATTACCTGGCGGCCGCGTTGGCCGACGACTGAAGGTCACGGATGATTCGCTGCACTCTGGGCAGCCGGCCATGATGCAAAAGTGCAGGTCATCGAGACCGGGCGACTTGCTTGCCGGCTGGGTCGGTGGGTTTTCTCATGCGCCGCGGATAAACGAGGTACGGCCAGTGGAAGGAAACCGGGGCCGATATTCCACACTCCTACCCGTAATCGATTGATTTTTAGTCATTATATTTTTACCCCTCATTCTAGTACAAAACTTAATTCTTAAATATCAAAGCCTTGCTCAGGGGGTGCGGAATGTCGGCTAGGGGGTGCGGAATGTCGGTTATTGAATATTCTGGCGCGAACTTCGGTGATTACCGACCTAATGATGCGCCCGAAACCAGACCTTCGCTCCCCTCTATGGCAAAGGGGATCAGGGAGGATTTCCGAATCAGCGTGGTCCGACCCCGTAACCCCATCCTCCCAGCCTCTTTGCAATAGAGAGAAACCAGACACCTAAAATTTTGTTGCGTTCCATCCGGGCCACGCCAGACGCAACACGACCTCGGCTCCTACCCCCTGGAACTGGGCGGCTCGGGCGCCGCTCCGGTCATTCGCTGGACGCTGCCGGCCGGATGGGCCGCCAGCGACCTCCACTGGCCGATGCCCCAGCGCATCCGGGTCGGGCCGCTGACCGACCACGGCCACGAAGACACCGTCACGTTGCTCGTACCGGTTCAGGCTAGTGCTTCAGACTTGGATATAGACTCATTAATTTTCTTTATAATCAATTTATTGAAAGAATTTTATTGATATCCGTACCCACGTCAGGAACATCACCCAGAGCAGTCCTGACCTGTCAAAATCACTGCGTCAGCCCACTCGATGCTTCGTGGAAAGTCCGCGGTGACCTAGCGGGCGCCGACCGTGACGAACGGCTCGACCATCGCCCGCACCGGCAGGGTGGTCCGAAGGCGCCGGAACAGCAGGTACAAGCCGCCCAGCTTGCGATGCAGGAACAAAATATCCGGCGGCGGCAAGCGGCCAAACTTTTCCCTGAGCCGCAAATCGATCACCTTCTCGCTGGCGCGCCGCGCCAGATCCGACCGGCCAAAATCATAACCCCCCCGATGGCGCGCCGGTTCGGTCGCGGTCGCGATCAGATCCACAATGCCGGCGCGATAATTCGAAGGGTCCGCGCTGCCCAGATAACCCACCCGGATCGCAGCCCGTTCGATGGCGGCCGGCGCGCCCTCGACCCCGGCCTTCACGATCGCCCGGAAAGCTTCACGCCGCTCTTCCGGATACAGGCGTACCGCGCCAAAATCCAGAAGCTGAATGCGGCCGTCGCCGGCGTAGCGAAAGTTGGCGAAGTTGGGATCCGTCTGCACCAACCCCCACTCGAAGACTTCGCGCAGGCTCAGGTCGAGCAGAGCGGCGGCCACTCGGTTGCGCTCGGCGGCGTCGGCCCGGTCCAGATCCTCGATGGGACGCCCCTCCAGATAGCTCATCGCCAGCACCCTGGACGTGGTCAGCGACGCGATAACGGCCGGCGCCTCAAACCGAGGGTGGCCGTCGAGCCGCTCGGCGACCTGGATGAGCCACTCGGCTTCGCGCAGGTAATCCGCTTCCTGATGAAGCTGCTTTTTCGCTTCGGCCAGCAGGGGTTCGAAGTCGATCTCTTCCGGAATCAGACGGAACAGCTTGAGCATGCCGGCGACGTTGTTCACGTCGCTGTCGATACTGTCGCGGATGCCCGGATACTGAATCTTGATAGCCAGGCGCTGGCCCTCCCGAGTCACCGCCTCATGCACCTGCCCGATTGAGGCGGCGGCGACCGGCGCATACGAAAAGTGCCTGAACCGTTTTTCCCAGCCCTGGCCCCAGTCGGCATCAAGCACGTGCTTGAGCTGGATCAGCGGCATGGTGTGGGCTTCGTCGCGCAAGCGCTCGAGCGCCTGGCTGAACTCCCGTGGCAGAAACTCGCCCGCCTCCATGGAAATCAACTGCCCCACCTTCATCGCCGCGCCGCGCATTTCGGCCAGGCGGTCGGCCAGGCGACCGGCGTTGCTGGGGATGAGCAGCAGATCCTGCATGGAAGGCCGCCGGCCCTGACTGAGCTGGCGCACCCCTTCGCCCAAAGCGCCGCCGGCGAGGCCGCCAGCCAGCCGACCTAACTGCATCAGCCGGCTCAGGCGGGATTGAGGGATGCGACGCGCCATCAGCGGGGAAGTGCGGGATTCTGGAACCATGGAGGGCGTCCTTGGGTGGCGGATAGGAGGCGAAGGCAGTTCAATTGCGCGGTTCAATTGCACAGTATATGTAAAGGAAAACAGGAAAGAGTTTCCTGATAACTCACCGTTCGCTTATTTCTATTTTTATTATTTAAATCAATAATTTGAATGAGTATTCTTACCACAGTTTCTTTGAATTATTTTATTAATTTCAATAAGTTGAAAAATTTTAGGCGAGCCGTAGGTGATAACTTAATTTTTGTACAAGTCCAAATGCCGATGATCCCGATTGCGCCACCGAAGCCGGCCGGCCGGTTTTTCTGCTGCCAGCGGAATTCACCATCAATGAACTCCATCGCATCGACCAACCAGCCCAGGTTTGCTCCAGCATCGCAACCCCCACCGCCGAACGGCTGGAATCTGTGGCGCCGCGCGATTCATCTCATCCGCCGGACGGTGTCGCGGAGTGTGGGGATCCTGTAGAAGGTTTTCAGCGCCTCGCGGGCGACGGTCAGTAGCCCGGCCAGCGCCCAGTCCAGCCGTTTCAACCAGCGTCTTCCTCCAGGTTTCAGGGAAGTTTTTTCATTAGTAGTCTGGAAGCTCCGGGTCTCCGCCACCCGCCGCGAGCGGATAGCGCCGCGCCAACCCGGAGTTGGAGGGAATTCAGCACTGCCCCAAACGGTCGAACGTCCCATGACCCGCGATCCTTGCGGAACACGCCACTCGGCCCGCACGGTCACTCACCGCCGGCAGGAGATCAACCGCCTTGGATGCTCTCACCCCACTCGTGCTCGGCATGACAGGTCGGCGCGGCTACCCTCGGTCGCCGGGTTCTGCCATGGGGCGCCGTCCCAGCGTTCGCGGGCTGCTGGAGGACATTGAGGACGCATGGACCGTCCAACGCCTGCAGGGGTTCACCAGGGGTTTTTACGCAGTGGCGCGCGAAGGGCGCGCCATCACGCTCGCCGACCTGCGGATGGGGCCGGAGCCGAACTACGTGTTCCGCTTCAAAATCGCCGAGATGGGCAACCCGCCCCTCGTCGCCACCGGGCCAGAGCGCCTGGCCGCTCCCTGTAACCTGGCCCGGCTGCGCTGGGTAGGGGAGCGGATCTGGATTACGCCCGCCAAAACCGCGCGGTCCCTGACCGGTGGCCAAGATGCCCAAAAGACCTGGCCCGCCGTTGCACCAGAACCGCCCTATTCACTTTCACCCAATGGGCTGGTCACTGCCCGATAGCGGTTCCCACCAGCGCAACGAGGTTATTCTCCATGAAAATCGCCGTGTTTAGCAGCAAAGCCTACGACCGGCATTCGCTGGAACTGCACAACGCCCGGTTCGGCCACGAACTGACCTTCCTCGAACCCCGCCTGTCGCCGGAAACGGTAGCGCTGGCGCGCGGGTTTCCCGGCGTCTGCGTCTTCGTCAACGACCGCTGCGACGCCGCCGTGATCGACGATCTGGCCCGGCATGGCACGAAAATCATCGCGACCCGCAGCGCCGGTTTTAACCAGATCGACCTGGCGGCGGCGGCCCGGCACGGCATCCTGGTGGCGCGGGTGCCGGCCTACTCGCCCAACGCGGTCTCGGAATTCACCCT
>DAIRDI010000305.1:0-4144 GCA_036796235.1 Candidatus Competibacteraceae bacterium
TGGCGGTGGAACCCGAGTCCGAACCCGAACCCAAGCCGGTGGTGGCGGTGGAACCGGAGCCGGAGCCGGAGCCGGAGCCGGAACCGGAACCGGAACCGGAATCCGCGCCAGTCGCAGCGGTCGAGCCTGAATCCGAACCCGAACCGGCATCGGAACGGGAGCCGGTCGTAGTGGAGGAACCCGAACCCGAACCAGCGCCAGTCGCAGCGGTCGAGCCTGAATCCGAACCCGAACTGGAACCCAAGCCGGTGGTGGCGGTGGAACCGGAACCGGAACCGGAACCCGCGCCGGCGGTGGCGGAGGAGTTGGACCCGGAATCCACGCCAGTCGCACAGTTGCAGATCGAACTGCCGGTTTCGGCAACTCCCTTGTTGCTTATAGCGGTCTCGGAAATGATGGCGTCCTTAACCCGGATTCCCACAACTCTGGAACTGAAGCTCATGGATCCTGTGTTGCTTGCTGGATCGATGGATGTCAATCAGAACCTTCCTCTCAACCCTTCTCTACAACAGGGGACGGCGCATTGCGAAACCCCAGGTTGCTTGGCTCCCTATCCCCTGCGTGGAGGAGGATGGGGGGTAAGAGTGGCCAACCATGAGTCGGCGCGGGCTCTGGTTGAAGGGGTCGAGTGGCTTGTCGCCATCGAGCGACGGATTCCTCAAGCTGGATTCGATTGGTTGATGTCATCCGGCGAGCCACCATGGGCGAAACCGGTCGCGGGATCCCTGGAAGACCTGGATTCGGCCGCCCGCGCGGTGGAGGCAGACAGAGAAAAGGTCACGGCCAAAGCTGTGGACTCGGCCACGCTCGTGGCGAAAGAAGGCGGTCAATACGGTCCCGTCGCGCCTAAAGAGCGGCTCTGGACGATTGCCGACAAGCTTCGCCCAGATCCGAGCATCAATACGCCTACTATGATGCAGGCGCTGTTCGTGGCCAATCCCCAGGCCTTTTCTCAAGGAGACATGAATTTCTTGAAAGTAGATGCGATCTTGCGCATACCGACCCTGCGCGAAATCGTCGAGTACACCGGCTCCCGCGCGGCGCAACAGCTTCTGGAACTGGATCAGCAGAACCAAGTGCTGCCCGCGCCCGCAAATGGAGAAGAGGTCGGGAGTGAGTGACGACTGATTGATGCCTTACATAGAAAAACTCCACCCCTCTTGGAAGAGCGGTGGAGTTTGAGGGCTTGAAGCCGATTCTCAACGCCAGTAGAAATTCAACCGGGTCTGGCGGGCGCCGATCTGCGCCGGTTGTCGCTGGGTTTGGTCGCGCGCATTGACTTCCACGGTATAGCGACCCGGCGGTAACTGAGCCAGGAAGTGCGGGCCTTCCGATTTCGCTTCCAGCACCACCGCGCCGCCCGAGTCCAGGATGCGCACCCCAACATCGGCCAGGTAGCTGCCGGCGCCGTGGATAGCAAACATGAGTCGCAGGTTGAACTGGGGAGACAGGGCGCTGAGTTCCTCGCGTCCGCTTAGACCGATGCCGCCGGATACATAGCGGATTCCCTGGTAATCCCGAACTTGCAACGAGCCGCCGGGTGGCAACCAGCCCATGGCCGGTTCTTCGGGGGGCAGTGGGGCAAACTGGGCCGGAGTAGGCGCTTGGGACTGGGGCGCGGGCCTATAGAGCGTTGGGGGTTCCTGGGACTGGGGCGCGGGCCTGTAGAGCATTGGGGGTTCCTGGAACTGAGGCGATGCGCCATGAGTCGGCGGAGCGCCATGAGTCGCTTGGGCGACGGCCAGTAGCGGCAATCCGCCACCCAGTAACAATGTCAACATCATCAAGCTGTTCACATGCATTTTGGTCATAATGCAAACCTCCTGAACGTCTCCATAAAACGCGCCGGGAGTCTGATTCCGGCGCATCCAATTCTTTAGAACAGCCGAACGGTGTCAGATTCCCGAATTCCCCAATCTTCTTGGGTCATTGCCATTTTATTTTCAAAGAAGATACGCATTGAGGTTCCTACCACTCTTTTTCAATCCGCCCCTGTGGCGTCGGGATCGACGCCCAACGCCCGCAAGCGCTGGGCCAAGCGTTCGGCGCGTTGGCGTTCCAGCTCGGCGCGCTTATTGAAAGGTTACGGTCGCGGTCATGAGGATTCTCCAAATTTCAGCCTTCACTCGGTCAATGATAGCGCTTCGCCGGTCAACCGGCGTGCCGGACGAGGTAATCCTTGATTTGTTCGACATCCGCGTCCAGCACCTCGAACCGTTGTGGCAGGGCTTCGATGTTTTCGTAACCGGGTGGTCGCTCCGGCGGACGCCCCAGCGCCTCGACGATGGACTCCTCGAACTTGACCGGTAGAGCGGTTTCCAGGCACAGCAGCGGCACACCCTCTTCGCGGTATTCCAGTCCGACCTTTACCCCGTCGGCGGTGTGGGTGTCGATGATGCGGCCGGTTTCCTGATAGACCCAGCGGATGACGGACATCCGGTTCTGATGGTTGCTGGAGCCGGAGACGAAGCCCGAGCGGGCGACTTCGCGGAACGCGTCGGTGCCGGATAAATCGAAGAGGCCGTGCGTGTCCACCTGCTGCCACAGTTCACGGACCACCGCTGGATCGCGTCCGACCGCGTCATAAATAAAGCGCTCGAAGTTGGAGGCTTTGGAAATGTCCATCGAGGGGCTGCTGGTGTGCGCCACCTGGTCGGTCTTGCGCACCCGGTAGACGCCGGTGCGGAAGAATTCGTCCAGCACGTTGTTTTCGTTGGTGGCCAGGATCAGCCGGCGGATCGGCAGGCCCATGCGTTTGGCGATGTAGCCGGCGCAGATGTTGCCGAAGTTGCCGGACGGCACCGCGAACGAGACTTCCTGATCGTCGCGGGTGGTGACCGCCAGCCAGCCCTTGAAGTAGTAGACGACCTGCGCCGCGACCCGCGCCCAGTTGATCGAATTGACCGTGCCGATGCGATGGCGGGCTTTGAATTCGGCGTCGTTGCTGACCGCCTTGACGAGATCCTGGCAATCGTCGAACACCCCGCGCACGGCGAGGTTGAAGATGTTGGGGTCTTGCAGGCAAAACATCTGCGCGGTCTGAAACCGGCTCATCTTCTGGTGCGGCGAGAGCATGAACACCTGGATGCCACGTTTGCCGCGCATGGCGTATTCGGCGCTGGAACCCGTGTCGCCGGACGTGGCGCCCAGGATGTTGAGGCAGCCGTCGTTTTTGAGCAAGGCATACTCAAACAGGTTGCCGAGCAACTGCATGGCGAGGTCCTTGAACGCCAGGGTGGGGCCGTTCGACAGGCCCAGCAGCCAGACGCTGTCGCCGATGGGGGTCAACGGCGTGATGTCCTCGGTGCGGAACAGAGCGGCGGTGTAGGTTTTATCGATCAGCGCGTGCAGGGCCTCCGCCGGCAGATCGTCGGCGAACTTGCGCAGAATCACGAACGCCAGTTCCGGATAGGGCAGCCCGCGCCAACCGGCCAGTTCGCCGGGGGCCAGGATCGGATATTCCTCGGGGATCGTCAGACCTCCATCAGGCGCCAAGCCCCCCAGCAGGATGTCGGAGAACGTCGCGGGGGGCAAACCGCCCCGGGTGCTGATGTAACGCATGTCGGGAATCCTTCGAAATCACGAGAGGTCGGGGAGGGTTGCCAGGAAAGGGCGCGTCGTCGGCAAAGACGCCGACCCGCGCCCGCCGCGCTCAGGCCGTCGGGGCGGCCAGCACCCGTTCCAGCCAATCGGCGATGTCGCGGATTTCCTCCCAACAGACCTCGTGGCCCATGCCGTAGTCCCGCCATTGGACGTGATAGCCCAATTGCTCCAGCAATTCGACGCCCATCCGACCGTAACGCATTGGGATGACGGCGTCGTAATCGCCATGGGCCATGAAAATCGGCGTGGGCTGATTGGCCGGCCGCCGTTCGGCGCTCAAGCGGTCGGCCAGCGGGATATAGCAGGACAGGGCCAGGATGCCGGCCAGACGGTCCGGAAAGCGCAGCCCGGCGTGCAACGCCATCGCGCCGCCTTGGGAGAAACCCGCCAGCACGATGCGCTCGGCGGGGATGCCGCGCTGTTTTTCCCGCTCCAGAAGGTTGAAAATAGCGCGTTCGGAGGCATACACCCCGTCCGGGTCTTCACGACGTGGGAGATCCATGGTCAGCACGTCGTACCAAGCGCGCATCGACATCCCGTT
>DAIRDI010000306.1:0-4143 GCA_036796235.1 Candidatus Competibacteraceae bacterium
TTTCGTCCAGGCACAGTTCGATGAAGTGGTTGCCGCCGCCCAGGGTGCCCAACTGTCGCCCCCAAGTGCGCTCGACGTTTTTCTGCATCTTGAGGATGCCGGGATGTTTACTGACGATCAGCTCCAGTCCGCCGGACAGGGCGTGGATGAAGCCGGCGCGCCGCGTCCCTCTGGATGCATGTCGAACCCGACCGGCACCGCCGCCTCAATGATGTGGCGCACCGGTCGTAGATTGTCCGGTAACTGACTGGCCTTGAGGCTGAGCCGGACGGCGTTGACCCCGCACCCAATATCCACGCCCACCGCCGCCGGGATGATCGCGCCCTTGGTGGGGATCACCGCGCCCACGGTCGCGCCGATGCCGACGTGGACGTCGGGCATCGCCGCGACGTGGCTATGGACAAAAGGCAGTTGCGCGACATTCAGCAACTGGTCGATGGCTTTCGGGTCCACGTCGTCGGTGTAGATTTTGACCGGGACCCGGCCCCGATGGATGATTTGTTGGATCGGCATGGGGAATCTCTCATTGCGCTGAGCTGCGATGGTCCTAACAAAAAAACCCTGGATGACGGTTGTTGTCACCCAGGGTTTGCAAACATCGCGGCAGCAGGCTTGGAAGACAACCCGGCCTGCCGGAAACCGCCTGGAAGGCCTCACATGAGGGCGTATTCTATTAGGGGCATGTGCTGGCTTCCCAAGCGCTGGGTCGAGAGGGAGCGACCCGTGAAAAAAATTCAAAACCGATGAAGACGCCAAAACTATAGGTCTGTTCTCGGTGGTTGTCAAAAATCCGTGCGCCGATGAGGGAAACATCGGCGAACAGGCGCTGCGCCACCGGACGGGATGAAATCCGCCGGATGCCTGATAGAGTTAAATGACAACCAACAGATCACCAGCGGATTCCCTGCAACCGGGAAGCCGTCCGTACCAAAAACCAACGTGGAGCAGCATCATGGAGCGTCGTGAGTTCATCAAAAAAACCGGTCTGAGCTTGGCTGCCGTCGCGGGCGCAACGGCGGGAACCGCCATCGCCCAGCCCCCGTCGCCCCCGTCATCCGCTGGGCTGCCGGCCATCAAGTGGCGCATGGCCTCCAGTTTCCCCAAGAGCCTCGACACCATTTACGGAGCAGGCGAATTATTGGTCAGACGGATCGCGGAGATCACCGAGGGCAAGTTTGACATCCGCGTGTTCGCCGGCGGTGAGATCGTGCCGCCGTTCGGAGTCCTCGACGCCGTGCAGCAGAACACCGTCGAGGTTTGCCACACCGCTTCGTACTACTTTCACGGTAAGAACAAGGCGTTCTCACTCGACTGCACGGCGCCGTTCGGTCTCACCGCCCGGCAGATGTTCGCCTGGATGTACGCAGGCGAAGGAATGCCTCTGCTGCGTGAGTTCTTTGCCAAGTACAACGTGGTGAATTTCCCTGGCGGCAATACCGGCGCGCAGATGGGTGGCTGGTACCGCAAGGAAATCAAGTCGATGGACGATCTCAAGGGTCTGAAGATCCGCATCCCCGGCTTTGGCGCGGAGGTGTTCTCAGCCTTGGGCGCGGTGCCGCAGTCGTTGCCGGGCGGCGAAATTTATCCGGCGCTGGAACGCGGCGCCATCGACGCCGCCGAGTGGGTGGGTCCCTACGACGACGAAAAGCTCGGCTTTTTCAAGGTCGCCAAGTTCTACTACTACCCCGGCTGGTGGGAGCCGGGTCCGATCCTGTCGTTCTACGTCAACAAGGAGCAATGGGAGAAATTGCCCAAGCCCTATCAGGCGGCGTTCGAGTCGGCGGCGGCCGAGGCCAACGTCACCATGCTGGCCGCTTACGATGCCAAGAATCCGCTGGCGATCCAGCGACTGGTGCGGGATGGCGCCCAGCTTCGGCGCTTCCCGGACGCCGTGCTGAAAGAGGCTTACGGGATCGCCCAAAAGATTTTCGCCGAGGAATCCGAGAAGAACGCGGATTTTAAAAAGATCTTCGATTCGATGCGCGCCTTCCAACAGATTTCCGATATCTGGGCGGGCCTGCCCGAGGGCACGCTGGCAAATTTCATGCAGGCGCAATTGCGGGCCAGTCAGTAGCACTGAATCATCTTGCCAAGCCGCAACCCGGAAGGTGCGGCTTCCGCCCATGGGCGACCGACGCCCGCGCGGTCCAACACCCCGCCGGTGGCCGACGCCGGTCTCAACACCGTTATTCTGAATGTTGGGCAACGCTGCGCTTTTGCCTAACCTACAAAACAGGTTTCCGGTCAGGCACTCAATATTTTCCACCCCCTGCTCGGCGAACTATTCCCCACGCCGGCCAGGAATCCTGTCCGTCGAGCATGGCAAGAGAAATCCGCAAGCAACCGGGCTCAGAACGCATCAGCGTCCAACACCATCAGCGAATCGGCGCCGGCGCGGATCTTCGCCAGGTGGGCCATGGTCTCCGGCAGCACCTTCACCATGAAGAACTCGGCGCACACCAGCTTGTTGCGATAGAACTGGCGGTCGAAGCTGTCGTCCTCCGGGTTGGAAAGCTGATTCTGGCAGATGCGGGCTACTTGCGCCCACTGATAGCCCAGCGCCACCAGCGCCATCATATACAGATAATCCATCGCGACCGCGCCGCCGTTCTCCGGATTGGCGATGGCGTGTTGCATCAGCCATTGCGTGGCCTCGACCAGTCGTTCCAGCGCCTCGGTCAGCGGTCGGACGAAGGGCGACAGCGCGGCGTTGTCCTCATATTTTTCGCAGAAGCCGCCCGCCACGGCGAAGAACAACTGGATCGCCCGGCCCTTGTGCGCCGGCAGCTTGCGGCCCACCAGATCCAGCGCCTGGATGCCGTTGGCCCCTTCGTAAATCTGGGCGATGCGGGCGTCGCGCACGAACTGCTCCATGCCCCATTGGGCGATATAGCCGTGACCGCCGAAACATTGCAAGCACAGGTTGGCGGCGTTGAACCCCAGGTCGGTGAAATAAGCTTTCATCACCGGCGTCAGCAGGCCTAGCAAATCCTCGGCCTTGCGCCGGGTCTCCGCGTCGGGATGCTTGCGGACGATGTCCACCTGTAACCCGGCCCAGTAGGCCAGCGCCCGCGCGCCTTCCTGAAAGACCTTGACGGTCATCAGCATCCGGCGGATGTCGGGATGGACGATGAGCGGGTCGGCCGCCTGCTCGGGAAATTTCGTCCCCGTCAGCGCGCGGCCCTGCAAGCGCTCCTTGCAATAGACGACCGCGTTCTGATAAGCCACCTCGGCCTGGCTGTAGCCCTGCACGCCCACCGCGAGCCGGGCGGCGTTCATCATGATGAACATGGTCTTGAGGCCCTTGTGCGCCCCGCCGACCAGGTAGCCGACCGCCCCATCGTAGTTCATCACGCAGGTGGCGTTGCCGTGAATCCCCATCTTCTCCTCGATGGCCCCGCAACTGACGGCGTTGCGGTCGCCGAGGCTGCCGTCGGGGTTGACCAGGAACTTGGGCACGATGAACAGACTGATGCCCTTGACCCCTTCCGGACCGCCCGGAATCCGGGCCAGCACCAGATGGATGATGTTCTCGGCCAGATCGTGCTCGCCGGCGGAGATGAAAATCTTGGTTCCGGTGAGGCGATACCCGCCGTCCGCTTGCGGCTCGGCCCGCGTGCGCAACAGGCCCAGATCGGTGCCGCAGTGCGGTTCGGTCAGGTTCATCGTGCCAGTCCATTGGCCGCCGATCATCTTCGGCAGGTAGAGCGCCTTCTGCGCTTCGTCGCCACCGATTTCGATAGCTTCGATGGCCCCACTGGTCAAACCGGGATACATGGAAAAGGCCATGTTGGCGGAGGAGGAAATTTCGTTGACCGCCAACCCCAACACGTAGGGCAAACCCTGCCCGCCGTATTCGGGAGCGCCGGTCAGGCCGGTCCAGCCGCCATCGACCACGGTTTGATAAGCTTCCTTGAATCCACTCGGAGTGACGACCTTGCCGTTCACCAACCGGCAGCCTTCCCGGTCGCCGACCTGGTTGAGGGGTTGCAAGACTTCCTGACTGAACTGAGCGGCGCCTTCCAGAATCGCCGCGATGGTATCCGGCGTCGCGTCGGAAAAACCGGGCATCAGGTCGTTGTAGCGTTCGATCTTGAGTAGTTCGTGCAAGATGAACTGCATGTCGCGCACGGGTGCGGTATA
>DAIRDI010000307.1:0-4141 GCA_036796235.1 Candidatus Competibacteraceae bacterium
ACGAATTTCTGGCCATCGACCGCCCGTTGAGCGCCAAGGACCTGGAGGAACTGCGCGCCCTGTCCACCCGCGCCCAGATCACGACGGTGAGTTTCACCAACGAATATCACTATGGCGACTTCAAGGGCAATCCCGACACCTTGATGAAGCGCTATTTTGACGCCCACATTTATCTGGCCAACTGGGGACACTGCCACCTGTCGCTGCGAGTGCCGCGCGACGCGCTGGATTTCAAAATCGCCGCCGCGTATGGGACTGAAAATGCCCTGGTGATCAAGGAAGCTGGCAAACACTGGTTGGTTGACTGGAGCTTGAGCGAATCGGAAAGCGACCGGTTCGGCGGAGAAGACGACGGGCGCGGCTGGATGTCCCGCCTGACACCGTTGCGCGATGAATTGCTGCGCGGAGACTGGCGCGGGTTGTACATCGGCTGGCTGGCGGCGGTGACCGCCGGCGAATTGGAGGATGATGAGCGGGAACCGCCCTTGCCGGCCGGTATGAAACAACTCACCGCCGCGCAACGCGCCCTGGTCGAGTTTCTGGAAGTCGATCCGGACCTGCTGGTCGGGGCGGTGCTGGCCAGCGCCGATGCCGGCAAACCCCCGGCGTCGGCAGAGGCCGAAGCCTGGCTGGATACGCTGCCGCCGGAGGAGGTTCGCGAACTGCTCCGCCAGTTGCTGGCCGGACAGGGCCTGCAAGCCGAACGCGCCCTCAACGCCCGCTTCGCCGCCTGGCTGCGGGCGCAATATCCAACCGCCACCGAGCCCAATCGGCGCACGGTCGCGGAACTCCAGCAGTTGGCCGAGGAAGCGCGACAACACCGCCTCCGCCAGGAAACCACCGCCCGCGCCCTCGCCGAGGCCGAACGGCGGAAACTGCGCGAGGCCGCCTTGCGCAAACTGGCCCAGAACTTTGACGGAGCGTGGGCTGTGGCGGATCGTCAGGCGGCCCAGGGCACGGCCTCGGGCTACGACGAGGCGCGCAGGTCGCTGATCGACCTGGCGGATGCTTATGAGTTGTGCGCCACGCGGGCGGAATTCGAGGAGACGTTGCAGCGCTTCATGGCGCCGCATATCCGCCGCGGCGCGCTGGTAAAGCGGTTGGTGGAGGCAGGTCTCTGGAAAAAGAGCTGAGGCGGTATTTTATCAGTTTGATATCCATATCTGGCGCATTACCGCATTTTTTATGGTTTTAAAGCATATCTCGCCAAATGGTGGGCGAGTTATACAGGCTTTTGCGCGCCGTTCAGCCAGGTCTGCCACGCCGGTCCGGGTCGAGCGCGGGCGGCCGCGCCTTGACCCGCTCCACGATCAGCGGGGCGAAGCGTTCGTAGAGACCCTGCCGCACCGCGCCCAAGGTGGCTTCGAGGCAAAACACCGTGGCCAGGGGCGCGATCACCCGGTGTTCTCCCACCGTATGCCGGTCTTCCAACCAGCGCCAGAGGGAGGCCTGCTGCGGTTCCGGGAACACCGCCAGCAGATCGTCGATGCGGGGGCCGATGAAGTCGAACGAAATCGCGTAGTCCTGGCCGGCTTCCTCGGTGCTCAGGGTGAGGCACACCGTGCGCGGATCGGGCCGGGTGAGGTGGTCGATGGGCAGATCGAAGAACATCAACCGGGTCGCGGGCCGGACGCCGCGGCTCAGGAGGTACAGGCCGTAGTCGGGGAGGAAACGGTCGGGCATGGGGCGAGGGGTTCCTGAAGCACGGGGCCAGCGATTGGGTACGGGGCTGCGAAGAAGCCCTGCCGCGCGGGACGAACGGGGGCTGAGGCCACCCGTTTACCCAAAATTTAACTTATTGTAAGATATGTATTTTTAACCTTGGAGTCAGGGTATGAGTTGGGCGGCGCAAGAGTTCGAAGGCTTGGAATTGGGGGATGCACGGCGGACCCAACGTCTGATCAAACTGGTGGACGATTGGTCGGCGCAGCCGACGGCGAGCATTCCGCTGGCCTGCGGGGGTTGGGCCGAGACCAAGGCCGCGTACCGACTGCTGGATAACGAGGCGGTGGAGTGGCGGGAAATCCTGGAGGTTCATACGGAACGGACGGTGGAGCGGATGGCCGGTCAGCCGGTGGTGCTGTGCATTCAAGACACGACCGAGTTGGACTTCACCTCGCAACCGGGGATCGCCGGGTTGGGGCGACTGAGTGACGAGGCCCAGCACGGCTTGTACGTGCATCCGACCTTGGCGGTGACGCCAACGGGGGTGGCGCTGGGGGTGCTGGACGCCTGGATGTGGGCGCGAGGGCCGAAAGACCAACCCGCCGTCAAGGAAAGCATCCGCTGGGTTGAAGGCTACACCATCGTCGCCGATCTGGCCGAGACCGTGCCCGACACCCGGTTGGTCTACGTGGCGGATCGGGAAGGCGACCTGCGGGACTTAATGGACGCCGCCGCCCGGCGCGGTACGCCGGCGGACTGGCTGATCCGGTCCCAGCACAACCGCAACACGACCACCGGGGAGAAGCTGTGGGAGCGGGTTGCGCGGAGCGACTCCCTGGGGGAGGTCGAATTCACCCTGCCCGCCGCGCCGGACCGGCCGGCGCGGCGGGTGCGGCAGACGCTGTACCGGCACGTGGTAACCCTGCCGGCCCATCACGGCCAACCCCCGGTGACCGTGACCGCGATCCTGGCGCGGGAAGAACACCCGCCGGCCGGCGCGCCGGCGATTGAGTGGCGCCTGTTGACCAACCGAACCGCCGAAACCCTGGAAGCCGTGGTGGAACTCATCGACTGGTATCGCCGCCGCTGGCTGGTGGAAATTTTCTTCCGGATTTGGAAATCCGGCTGCCGGGTCGAAGCCTTGCAACTGGGCACCCTGGAGCGGCTGGAACGGGCCTTGGTGATCTACCTGATCATCGCCTGGCGGATCCTGCACCTGGTGACCTGGGGCCGGGAGTGCCCGAACGTGCCGTGTGACGTCGTCTTCGATCCCGAGGAATGGCAGGCCGCCTGGATCGTCGCCCACCGCCAACACCCGCCGGACACGCCGCCACCCTTGGGCCAAATGGTGCGGTTGATCGCCGGCTTCGGCGGGTTTCTCGGGCGCAAGTCCGACGCTCACCCCGGCCCCACAGCGATCTGGGAAGGGATGCAGAAAGTCCGCGCGTTTGCTGTCGCCCTTGAGGCGCACAAAATAGCTTACTTTCAAGATGGATAATTATGGGTAAACGGGTGGGCTGAGGCGCCGGCCACCCTCGGTTTTCGGACCACGGCGCCGCAAACCGCGCATCAGGGTCCATCATAACGCCACCGCCCAGCCCGGATATAGAAGTCAGAAGTTATGGGCTTTGGTCAGGCAGAAATGGATTAATGATCGTGAGTCGCCCATCAGTCACTTGACCGTGTTGCAAGTCTTCGGAGTAGAGAACTTCGCAATTGGCGGTTAAGGCAGAAGCTAAAATCAGGCTGTCGAAGTATGAAAATCGTTAGCGGTCCAGCAAAATCCAGGCGGTGAAATTAGCGGAAACTGAAAAAGAATGCGCCAAGCAGCCTGTTTTTTAACCAGGTCGGTACCCAGTGCGTAAAGAACGATATTGCTGTCGAGAAATGCTCGTTGTTCAGCGGGCATTGGCTTCATCCCGGTCTATGACGGGTTTTCCTTCCCAATCAATTTGAAGACTTGATAAACGAACATAGGCCGCCCTTTTTTCTGGTGTTATAATCGAAGGAAGCGAGTCACTTGCTATTTTTCCGTAGCGTTCCTGTAAAAACTGGATGAAATCCAGCACTTCACGAGCAGCCTGTTCTGGCAAATCCAGGCTCTTTTGGTAAATCTCTTCAGCCATGGTCATGGTTGATCTCCTTTTCGATTAATCGGTAAAGTCAAATTTATCTCGCCGGATGACCACACCGCCGGTAGTGTTCTTGACGTGGATATAGATTCTCATAAGCCATTGATTTTTTGGACTTAGATCTGCTCGATATCCAGGTCTGGAGCACTACCGACTTTGGGCTGGAAGCTGCGGTGGGCCTTGGGAATGCCCGCCGCCGCGCAGCGCGCCGGGTCGTTCGTCCACGCCTCGGGCAAAAACAACCGGGCATCGATCAGGGTCACCTCGGTTCCCCGGCTCAGCGCGGCGAATACGCAGACCTGACCGTTCTCGACTTTGCCCAACGGGCCGCACCATGGCCGGGC
>DAIRDI010000308.1:0-4139 GCA_036796235.1 Candidatus Competibacteraceae bacterium
GGCATCGCCAGCGGCAGCACGTGATGGGTCACCATTTGCAACTTGGAGGCGCCCACGCCCAGCGCGCCCTCGCGGATCGAGGGCGGTACGGATTTCAACGCGGCTCGTCCGGCGATGATGATGGTCGGCAGAGTCATCAGGGTCAACACCAGGCCGCCGACCAGCGGGATCGAACGCGGCAGGCCGAAGAAGTTGATGAACATCGCCAGTCCCAGCAGACCGAACACGATCGATGGCACCGCCGCCAGATTGTTGATGTTGATCTCGATCAGGTCGGTCCAGCGGTTTTTGGGGGCGAATTCCTCCAGGTACACCGCGGTCGCCACCCCGATGGGGAACGACAGCGCCAGGGTGACCAGCAGGGCCAGGAACGATCCGACCAACGCGCCGCGAATGCCGGCGATTTCCGGTTGGCGGGAGTCGCCATTTTCAAAAAACAGGAAGTTGAAGCGTACTTTCAGGATCTCGGTGCTCTGCAGCAGATCGATCCAGCCGATTTGCAGGTCGTTGATCGGACGATCTTCTTCCGGAACGGTGCGGTCGATCTGGCCCTTGACGAAGGTATCCACCAGGTTGCCCGCCGGCAGCCACAGCGACTGGGTGGCGCCGATCAGCGCCGGGTCGTCCATCACCGTTTCCCGCAGTTCCCAGGCGGCGCCGGGGCTGACCAGATTATACAACTGGCGCAACTCGCCGCGGCTCTTCACGTTGGGGAACAGGTCGCGGATGGCGGTCCGGACCAACGCGTTGTAGTCGGCCCGGCTGAGCGCTTCCGGCGTGCGGTCGCCGTCCGGATCGATGACCTGCGCGTCGAAGTGGATCGGCAGTTGGATGAAGGTTTGCTGAAAGGCCGGATAACCGGTGCTGATGATGTTGACGAACAACAGCGCGACGAAGGACAGGCCGAACAGAATGGCGACCAGGCCGAAAAACTTGAAGCGCCGTTCGGCGGCCTTGCGCCGGGGGAGACTGGCCTTGACCGCGTCGTTGATGCCGCGGTTGAGAGGTGAGGAGGTCGCGTTATTCATATTGCTCCCGATACTTGCGCACCACATGCAGGGCGATGACGTTGAGCGTGAGGGTGATGGTGAACAACACCAGCCCGAGGGCGAACGCGGCCAGGGTCTTGGCGCTGTCGAATTCCTGGTCGCCGGTCAGCAGGGTGACGATCTGCACGGTGACCGTGGTCACCGCCTCCAGCGGATTGGCGGTCAGGTTGGCCGCCAGGCCCGCCGCCATCACCACGATCATGGTTTCGCCGATGGCGCGCGACACCGCCAGCAGAATACTGCCGACAATGCCGGGCAGGGCGGCCGGCAACAACACTTTGACGATGGTTTCCGAATGGGTGGCGCCCAGCGCGTAGGAACCGTCGCGCATCGACTGCGGCACGGCGTTGATCACATCGTCGGACAGCGACGACACGAAGGGGATGATCATGATGCCCATCACCAGACCGGCGGCCAGCGCACTTTCCGAGGCGACTTCCAGTCCGAGCGACTGACCGATTTCCCGAACCAGCGGCGCCATGGTCAGGGCCGCGAAAAAGCCGTAGACCACGGTGGGGATGCCGGCCAGGATCTCCAGAATCGGCTTGGCGGTGGCGCGGAACCCGGGCGTGGCGTATTCCGACAGATAGATGGCCGACATCAACCCGACCGGCACCGCCACCAGCATGGCGATGGCCGAAATCAGCAGGGTGCCGGTAAGCAGCGGCACGGCGCCGAAGGCCCCGGACGATCCGACCTGATCGGCGCGAATCGCGGTTTGCGGACTCCATTCGAGGCCGAACAGGAAATCGATGGGGGAGACCTGCTGGAAAAACCGGATCGACTCAAACAACACCGAGAGCACGATGCCGAGGGTGGTGAAAATCGCGATGGTGGAACAGCCGATCATCAGCCCCATGGCGATTTTTTCCACCCGGTTGCGGGCGCGCAGTTTGGGTGCGATCTGCTTCCAACTGAGGGCGGCGCCGATCAATCCCAAAGCCAGCACCGCCACCCACAGCGCGGTCGCGCCGACGGTTTGCAGGTGTTGGTAATGTTGGGCGGCGGCCTGAATGACGGGATCGGGCGCGGCGGAGGTGATGTTGCCGCTGGCCAGATTTTTGATGTCGTTGACGATCAGGCCCAGCCGTTCCGGGGGCAGCGCCCGCGTCTCCGCCGGCAGTTCGGCGACGACCATCTGGGTGATCAAGTTCGGTTGCAGCACGAGCCAGACCAGCAGCATCAGCAGGGCCGGCAGCGCGCACCACAGCGCCACGTAGGCGCCATGATAGCTGGGCAGGGAGTGCAAATGGCTCGCGCGGCCGCCGACCAGCGCCAGCGAACGCTGTCGCCCCAGGTAATAACCGGCGACGCTCAGGAGTAACAGGGTGAGAAACAAGTAGGTCAGCATGAGCGGAACCTTTGACGAAAGGCGGTGGCCTGTGAAAACGGCGACCCGAGGGCCGCCGTTGCTGGTTGGAGCAGATTACAGTTGCAGAGGTTTCAAAGCGGCCGCGTCGGCCCGCACCTGCGCGCGCATCGCGTCCGGCAACGGGATCAGGCCCTTGTCGATCAGATAACCATCCGGTCCGATGGCCTTGTCGCTGGTGAACTCGGCGACGTATTCCTTGAGGCCGGGAATAACCCCGACATGCGCGCTCTTGAGGTAGAAGAAGATTGACCGGGAGACCGGGTACTTCCCGGAGGCGATGGTGTCCATGTCCGGAGCCACGCCGTCGATCATCGTGCCTTGAATCCGGTCGGTGTTCGCATCCAGGAAGCTGAAGCCGAAGATGCCCACGGCGTTGGGGTTGGCCACCAGCTTCTGCACGATCAGGTTGTCGTTCTCGCCGGCTTCGATGAAAGCGCCGTCTTCGCGAAGCGTCTGACAGACCGCCTTGTGGCGCTGGGCGTCGCTGTCCTTCAGCGCCTTGATCGTGGGGAACTGGTCGCAACCGACTTCCATGACCAGTTCCACGAAGGCGTCGCGGGTCCCGGAGGTCGGGGGCGGGCCGAGCACTTCGATGCGGGCGTTGGGTAATTCAGGGTTGACGTCCTTCCAGGTCTTGAACGGGTTCATCACCAGTTTGCTGGTGCCCGGTTCGGGCACTTCCTTGGCCAGGGCCAGGAAGATGTCCTGAATGGTCAGGTCAAAGGGCTTGCTTTGTTTGGAGTTGGCGATGGCGATGCCGTCGAAACCGATCTTGACCTCGACGATTGCCATGACGCCGTTGGCGGCGCAAGACTCGACCTCGGACTTCTTGATCGGGCGGGACGAGTTGGTGATATCCGGATGCTGGACGCCGACGCCGGCGCAGAACAGTTTGATGCCGCCGCCCGAACCGGTGGACTCGATCTTGGGCGATTTGAACTTGGTCGTCTTGCCAAACTGTTCGGCGACGGTGGTCGCGAACGGGTAGACGGTGGAGGAACCGACGATGTTGATTTGATCGCGGGCGGACTGGGCGTAAGCCGCGCCAGCCAGGACGAACGACGTGGCTACGGCAAGCGCGAGTTTCTGCTTGATCATGAATGACCTCCGACACGGTTTGATGGAATGGAAAAAGTGACGCCCAACGCATTCTTGAGTTTGGGACAGCGAATCACTCTAAGCCAACATTACTACTACTTGGCGGCTGTTATATGGCATTAGTATTACGGTTTTATTGCAATGCAGAACCGCAAGCCGTTCCAGCGGCGGTGCGGAATAAAAATAAACGATTGATTTATATAATTTTTATGGTGAGATACCCTGCTGCTTCGCACCAGCAAAATTTTGATTTTCAAAGATCAGCGCGCCGGGGAGATCATCCTGCGCCTGACGCTGGACTCGGATTGGCGCGGCAGGACGAAGAAGGCGTGTGGCGGCCCCCGCCGCCATCTGCCCAACGTTATCCGGCCTACCGCCGCTGACGATAGCCCCGCCCATCGTAGGCCCGATAAGCGAAGCGCATCCGGCATTTGGGGAATCGATATGACCATCCGCCGCTTCTCTTCGCGCCCCCACCGCCTGGATGCGAGCCTCCTGCTCCGGCACTTGCAGGGCGCGCGCAGCTACTAGCTGCGGCGCCGATACTCATCGGCGAGCACGCCCCTGAGTGCGCCGACGACCTCTGTCTTGCCGAGGTACCTGAATTGTCATACTTCAAT
>DAIRDI010000309.1:0-4112 GCA_036796235.1 Candidatus Competibacteraceae bacterium
TGGGTTTCTTCGTCAAGGCGGTGCTGGAGGCGCTCAAACGCTATCCGGCGGTGAACGCTTCCATCGACGGCAACGACATCGTCTATCACGGTTACTATGACATCGGCATCGCCGTGGCGTCGCCGCGCGGGCTGGTGGTGCCGATCCTGCGCGACGTCGATCAAATGAGCCTGGCCGAGATCGAGAAAGCCATCGGCGAGTTCGGCGAGAAGGCCAAGGACGGGACGCTGACCGTCGAGGATATGATGGGCGGCACGTTCACGATCACCAACGGCGGGGTGTTCGGCTCGCTCATGTCCACGCCGATCCTCAATCCGCCCCAGAGCGGCATTCTCGGCATGCACGCCACCCGGGACCGGCCGGTGGCGGAGAACGGTCAGGTCGTGATCCGGCCGATGATGTACGTGGCGCACTCCTACGATCATCGGATCATCGACGGCCGCGAGGCGGTGCTCTTCCTGGTGACGGTCAAGGAATGCATTGAGGACCCGGCTCGGCTGATTCTGAACGTCTGATTCCCCCTACTCATAAGGTGCAAGCATGGCCAAGACTTACGATGTGATCGTCATCGGCGGCGGTCCCGCCGGTTACGTGGCGGCGATTCGCTGCGCGCAACTCGGACTGGAAACCGCCTGTGTCGAGAAGTGGATCAACTTCAAGGGTGATCCGGCCCTGGGGGGCACCTGTCTGAATGTGGGCTGTATCCCATCCAAGGTTCTGCTCGAGTCATCCGAGCAATACCATCATGTCAAGGAAAGCATCGGCAACCACGGAATCCGCGTCGAGGGCGTAACGCTGGATCTCGACCAGATGATGAAGCGCAAGGAAGATATCGTCCTGCAACTGACCAACGGCATCGGCGCGCTGTTCAAGGCCAACGGCGTCGAGTGGCTGAAGGGGCACGGCAAGCTGCTGGCCGGTCGTGAGGTCGAGGTGACCGCCCGGGATGGCTCGGTGGAAGTCGTGAGCGCCGATAATGTCATCATCGCCACCGGTTCCCGGCCGATTGAAATTGGCGCCGCGCCGGTGGATAACGACGAGGGGTTGATCGTCGATTCGACCGGCGCGCTGGATTTTCGCCAGGCGCCCAAGACCCTGGGGGTGATCGGCGCCGGAGTGATCGGCCTGGAGTTGGGCAGCGTGTGGAACCGGTTGGGCGCGCAGGTCCTCATGCTGGAGGCGGTTGAGGATTTTCTGTCGCTGGTCGATAACCAGGTCGCCCGCGACGCGCTGCGGCAGTTTAAGAAGCAGGGTCTGGACATCCAGCTCGGTACCCGGGTGATCGCCACTCAGAAGACCGAGGAAGGCGTTCGGGTGCGCTACAAGAACAAGGAGGGCGAACACGAGGTGACCGTCGAGAAATTGCTGGTCTCGGTGGGTCGTCGGCCCAATACGGATAATGTCGCCGCGCCCGAGGCGGATTTGCTGTTCGACGAGGGGGGGTATATCCACGTCGACGACCATTGCGAGACCAACCTGCCCGGCGTCTACGCCGTCGGCGATGTGGTGCGCGGGCCGATGCTGGCGCACAAGGGTTCCGAGGAGGGGGTCATGGTGGCCGAGATCATCGCCGGCCAGCCCGGTCATCTGAACTACGACGCCATTCCGTGGGTGATCTACACCAACCCGGAGATCGCCTGGGTGGGGAGGACCGAGCAGGCGCTGAAGGCGGCGGGCATTCCTTACAAGGTAGGCAGCTTTCCTTTCAGCGCCAACGGTCGCGCCAAGGCGATGGATGTCGCCGCCGGGATGGTCAAGCTGCTGGCCCATGCCGAAACCGATGAGTTGTTGGGTTGCCACATCATCGGCCCGTTCGCCTCCGAGTTGATTCAGGAGGCGGTGCTGGCGATGGAGTTCCACGCCAGCAGCGAGGATCTGGCCCGCACCATCCACGCCCATCCGACCCTGTACGAGGCGATGCACGAGGCGGCGCTGTCTATCCACGACCGCGCCCTGCACAAGATTAATACCTGATTGGCGTCGAGTCGACGAGCAAAAAGGGTGCATGACTTGCGCCCTTTTTGGGGCGAGTCAACTGCAGGTAGCGGATCTTATACCACGCAAAATGCGTTAACTCGGGTGTCGTGTTGACGGCTCTTGTGTGACTAAGCCACAGCCGATGCGAGTTCAGTCACTACTTAAAGTAAAGTCAGTTCGACGACCAGATCAATAGCCGGAGAGGGCAAAGCGATGTTGAATGGTAAGAGCAGCAAGCCCGTGGCGGTGGTCACGGGCGCCAACCGTGGCTTGGGACTCGAAACCGCCCGACAACTGGCCAAGCGTGATATCCGGGTGATTCTCACCAGTCGCAATGCCGGAAAAGGCGAAATGGCGCTGGAAAAACTGCTGGCCGAAGGGTTGGATGTGCTGCTTCAACCGCTGGATGTCACCGCGGAAAACAGCATCGCCGATCTGGGCGCTTTTATCCACAGCCGTTGTGGTCGAGTCGATATCCTGGTGAACAACGCCGGTATTTTTTTGGACCGTCACGGCGCAGAGGATGCGACCGCCGCCAGCGTGTTCACCGCCAGCCTGCAAACCTTGACGGCGACGCTGAAGACCAATCTGTACGGCCCCCTGCTGCTGGCGCAGGAACTGGCGCCGCTGATGAAGCAGCAACGCTACGGCCGCATCGTCAACCTCTCCAGCGGTATGGGCCAGTTGAGTGAAATGGAAGGGCGATCGCCGGCCTATCGGATCTCCAAGACCGCTTTGAACGCGCTGACCCGCATCCTGGCGGCGGAAACCCAGGGCTACAACATTCTGGTCAACTCGGTTTGTCCCGGCTGGGTGCGTACCGAAATGGGCGGTCCCAATGCCGAGCGGCCGGTGGAGGAGGGCGCGACCGGAATCGTCTGGGCCGCCACATTGCCGGATGATGGGCCGAGCGGCGGCGTTTTCCGGGATGGCCAGCCAATTCCCTGGTGATCTGGGCCCGGAAGAAGGGCCGGCCACCTTGACCTAACTTCTACTTGACCCAGCTTCTAAAGGAGTCCTCATGGCCGCCCTGATTTGCGGTTCCATCGCCTTCGACACCATCATGGTCTTCCACGACCACTTCAAGAATCACATCCTGCCGGACAAGGTGCATATCCTCAACGTGTCCTTTCTGGTGCCGGACATGCGCCGGGAGTTCGGGGGTTGCGCGGGCAACATCGCCTATAACCTGAAGCTGCTGGGGGGCGAACCTCTCGTGATGGCCACGGTGGGCGCCGATTTCGCGCCCTACGCCGACTGGCTGGACCGGCAAGGCATCGATCGCCGCCACATCAAACAATTAAACGATACTTATACCGGGCAGGCGTTCATCACCACCGATCGGGATGATAACCAGATCACCGCGTTTCATCCGGGCGCGATGAGCTTCTCGCATTTCAACCAGGTGGGAGAAGCCGCCGAGGTCCGCATCGGCATCGTGTCACCCGACGGGCGCGAGGGCATGATCCAGCACGCCGCCCAGTTCGCCGAGGCGGGCATTCCGTTCATCTTCGATGTGGGCCAGGGGCTGCCGCTGTTTGGGGGAGATGACCTGCTGTGCTTTCTCGATCAGGCCACCTACGCCGCCTTTAACGATTACGAGGCGCAACTGACCGCCGAACGCACCGGCCTCGCGTTGGAACGGTTGGCCGAACGGGTCGAGGCCCTGATCGTGACCCGGGGTGGGGAAGGTTCGCGGATTTACACCGCGGGGCAGTGTATCGAGATTCCAGTGGTCGCGCCGGCCGCCGTGGTCGATCCGACCGGGTGCGGCGATGCCTACCGCGCCGGCCTGCTGTTCGGACTGGAACGCGGCATGGACTGGGAAACCACCGGGCGCATCGCTACCCTGCTGGGTTCGATCAAGATCGCCAGCCCGGGCACGCAGAACCATCGCTTTACGGTGGATGAGTTCGCCGACCGGTTCGAGAAGGCCTTCGGCTATCGCTGCTGAAAGTGTTAAGTTTTAAGGGGTAGATGCGGATGGGAAATCCAACTCCCAAGCCGCGAGAACCGCTTCCAGCTCCACCAAGCTGACCACTTCCGCGTCCGCGCGCGGGCCGCCCGGCCACGCGCGACCGGTGCGGTTCACCCATACGGTACGGAATCCCGCCTCCCGGCCACCTCGCACGTCA
>DAIRDI010000310.1:0-4060 GCA_036796235.1 Candidatus Competibacteraceae bacterium
CCTCGCTGTGCCCGACGTAGATTTTTCCCTCTCCGTCGTACCAGGCGGGAATCCGGTGACCCCACCAGATCTGCCGGCTGATGCACCAGTCCTCGATCCGGTGCAGCCAGTCGAAATAGGTCTTTTCCCAGTTTTCCGGAATGAACTTGAGCTTGCCGGTCTTGACGGCGGCGATGGCCGGACCGGCCAGCGGCGCGGTTTTGACGTACCACTGATCGGTCAGGAACGGCTCGATCACCGCGTGGCTGCGGTCGCCGCGCGGCACCATCAGCTTGTGCGGCTTGATCTCCTCCATCAGCCCCAGTTCTTCCAGATCGGCGACGACCCGCCTGCGCGCCTCGAAGCGATCCAGCCCCCGATACCGCTCCGGACCGTTGTCATTGATTTTGGCGTCGGGGGTGAAGATATTGATGAGCGGGAGGTCGTGGCGCTGGCCGACCGCGTAGTCGTTGAAGTCGTGGGCGGGGGTGATCTTGACGCACCCGGAGCCGAAGGCTGGGTCTACATACTCATCGGCGATGATCGGAATTTCCCGTCCGGTCAGCGGCAGGGCCACCCGCAACCCGATCAGGCGTTGGTAACGCTCGTCGTCGGGATGGACCGCCACGGCGGTATCGCCGAGCATCGTTTCCGGACGGGTGGTGGCGACGATGAGATCCCCACCGCCTTCGGCCAGCGGATAGCGGATGTGCCACATGAACCCGTTTTCCTCGGCGCTGGCGACTTCCAGGTCCGACACGGCGGTGTGCAGCACCGGGTCCCAGTTGACCAGCCGCTGGCCGCGATAGATCAGCCCTTCTTCGTATAGGCGCACGAACACGTCTCGCACCGCCGCCGACAGCCCCTCGTCCATGGTGAACCGCTCGCGCGCCCAGTCCACCGATGAGCCCATTCGCCGCAACTGGCGGGTGATCGTCCCGCCGGATTCGGCTTTCCACGTCCACACCCGGTCGATGAACGCCTCGCGGCCCAGATCGTGCCGGGTCTTGCCCTCGGCGAGCAGTTGCCGTTCCACCACCATCTGCGTGGCGATCCCCGCGTGGTCGGTGCCCGGCTGCCACAGGGTGTTATGGCCCTTCATCCGGTAGTAGCGGGTCAGCGCGTCCATGATGGTGTCCTGGAAGGCGTGACCCATGTGCAGGGTGCCGGTGACGTTCGGCGGCGGAATCATGATGCAGTAGGGCGCGCCCCGGCCGCTGGGCGCGAAACAGCCTTGTTCCTCCCAGAAAGCGTACCAGCGGGGTTCGATGGCCTGCGGTTCGTAAGTCTTGTCCATGAGAAGCCTGATGAAGGGTGGATGTCGCGATTAGGACGCGGGGCCGGGCCGCGTCGGCTCGGCGGCGCGCGCCGGGGTACCGCTCAGACCAAAAAAGCGCGCGAACTCTTCGCCCGAGACCGGTTTGCCGAAATGATAACCCTGGACGAGATCGTAGTCTCCTTGCCCCAGCAGCGCCGCCTGCTCGGCGGTTTCCACGCCCTCCACCAACAGGGTCAGCCGCAGGCTGCGGCCCAGTTGGCCGATGGCCCGGGCGAGGGCCGCCTCGTCGGGACTGACGCCGAGATCGCGGATGAAGCGCGGGGCCAGCTTGAGTTCGTCCAGGGCCAGTTGCCGGAGGTCGCTGATGCTGGAGTAGCCGGCGCCGAAATCGTCGACCGCCAGGCGGATGCCCATGGCCTTGAGCCGCTGGACCGTGCGCAGGGTGTTATCCCGGTCTTGAGCCAACACGGATTCGGTCAAATCCAGGGTCAGCCGCCCGGCATCCAGGCCGCTTTCCCGCAGGACCCGCGCCACCGTGCCCACGAAATCCGCCCGCTGGAATTGCACCGCCGAAATGTTGACCGTCATGGTGATTTCCGGCAAACCCGTCGCTTGCCAGTCCTGGACCTGCCGGCACGCCGTTTCCAGCACCCAGGTTCCAATCGGTACGATCAGGCCATTTCGTTCGGCGATGGGAAGGAAATGGGCTGGGGCCACCGATCCCAGATCGGCGTTCCGCCAGCGCAATAACGCCTCCGCGCCGACGATCCGCCCAGTGGCCAATTCGACCAACGGTTGGTAGTGCAGGTCGAGTTCTTGCGCGTCTAATGCCCGGCGCAACTGTTTTTCCAGTAACAGCCGCTCCAGGGCCTCGACGTTCATCCGTTCGTCGCGGAAGCGGTAGAGATTCCGGCCGCTGTCCCGGGCGTCGCGCAACGCGGCGCCCGCCGTGCGCAGCAGCGCGGGGCAATCCTGGCCGTCGCTGGGGAACAGGCTGATGCCGATGCTGGCGGTGACGGTCAACTCTCGACCCTCCAGGACGAAAGGCCGCTCCAGGGCCGCCAACAATTTCTGGGCGATCCGTCCCGCCGTCGCGGGATGGCTTAGACCGGCGGGCAGAATCAGGAACTCCGCGCGATCCAGACGGCTGAGGGTGTCGGTGTCGTGCAGGGTCTCCCGCAACCGCGCGGCGATGGCTTGCAGCAAGCGGTCGCTCTGCTCGGACTCGAGCGGTGGGATAAGGCGATCGAAACGGTCCAGTTCGAGTCGCAACAACGCGATCGGGGTGTTGGCGCGGGCGGCCAGGGTCAGGGCCTGCCGGAAGCGGTCGCGAGCCAGAACCCGATTCGGCAGGCCAGTCAGCGGGTCGCGCCAGTGCTGTTCTTCCGCGTGCTGTTCCGCCGCCTTGCGCTCGCCGAGGTCGCGGCCGCTGACGACCACGGACTGAATGGCGCCGGTGGGATCGTGGACCGGAGCGACCGCGAATTCATAATGGCGGCCGCCCCGACCGGTCGGCCAAACGGCTGAGTGAATTGTGGCGGCGCCGCTGGCGAAAACTTCGCGAATCGGCGCATCCAGCGGTTTCAGAAACTCGGCGGGTAGGTCCAGTTCGCGCCAGTGGCGACCGTTCCATAACGCGTTATCCAATCCCAAGGCGCGCCGTCCGGGCGCATTGGCGTAGCGACAACGCTGGTCGCGGTCGTGGAGATACACCAAATCGGGGAGGGCGTCGAGGAGGGTTTCCAGGGTATGGAGCCGGGCAGTCAGTTCGGGCGCGGGTTCCGGGGCGATGGCCGGTTCCGGTTCGTTCACGGCCGGGGTGGCGGCGATCTGGGGCGGTACCGGTTCGGCGCGTTCGGCAGCCAAGTCGGACGTCGGCTCAGGTGCGGCGGTCGATTCCGGTTCGGCGGGAATCCGGTTCGGTGACGGCGGTTCGCCGCGCTCATCGGCGCGGCTTTCCGGCGCTTGCGCGGCGGACCGCGGGATCGACCGCTCGAAGCGGAGCAGTAACCTTCTGAGAGAAAGAGATAGAGATTCAAACATGAACGTCTGGCCGCTCTAGGGAATGATTCGTATGGTCACAGTGTAGCGCTCAGCGATGGAGGCATCGCCTTCCCAGAATCGCCAGTATTTGAGCGCGAGGGGGATTTCGCCAGGCTCGCGGGCGGTGAAGGTGAAGGTTCGTTCGCCACGAGCGCCGATGAATCCGGCTTCCTCCGGCGGGGCATAGTCGGTGCTGTCCAGCGCCAGCCAGCGACCGCCGCTTTCGGCGATGGCCCAACTGAAGCCGGTGGTGGGGTTTTCTGGCAGGCGCACCGCGATGCGCTCCCCGGTCCGAACCTCGGCGATTCGGTTCTGGTCTTTTTGGCCGAGCACCAGCAGGCCGTTTTCCCGGACGCCCGCCGGGTCTGTAGCGGATTCGGCACCGGTCAGGGACGCACAGCCGGCGCTCAGCGCAAGCGCGAACGTCAGGATCAAGAGCGGCGGGAACGCACGGGGAAAGAGCGACGATGACTTGGGCATGAGAGGCGAATTGTTTGATTTTTTGGGAAGGATACAGGACGGATTGGCGTCAGCCGTAACCCGTCCCGCGCGGCTATGCGGCTACCAGGTCAGCGTCCGGGTATCGTCCTTGAACAACGCGCCGCCCGTCAGTTCGGGGTTGCCGACCTGGAGACCGGGCAACAGATCCGCTTCCTTCACGCCGTAGTGCTTCATGCACATCGGACAGATCAAGACCGTGGCTCCTTTGTCCACGAGCTCGCCCAGCATTTTCTGATGATCGGCGAATTGCGCGGCATT
>DAIRDI010000311.1:0-4060 GCA_036796235.1 Candidatus Competibacteraceae bacterium
ACCACGGTCATGGCCATGCTCGTCGCCTGGCAGACCCTCAACGCCGTCCGCCGGCCTGGCGGCAAGCAATTTACGCGCGGCTTCCTGGTCGTCGCGCCGGGCCTGACCATCAAGGACCGTCTCCAGGTTCTCCAGCCCAACGATCCGAACAGCTATTACGCCAGCCGCGAGCTGGTTCCGTCCGATCTGCTGGACGACCTCAAGCGGGCCAAGATCGTCATCACCAACTATCACGCCTTCCGGCGCCGCGAGCGGCTGGAACTCTCCGCCGGCGGCCGCGCGCTGCTCGAAGGGCGCACCGGCGACCCCCTTCAGACCACCGAAACCGAAGGTCAGATGATCCAGCGGGTCATGCCCGAACTCATGGGTCTGAAGAACATCCTGATCCTGAACGACGAAGCCCACCACTGCTACCGCCAGAAGCCCCTCGATCCGGAGGAGGAAGACCTGACGGGCGACGAGCGGCGCGAGGCCGAGCGGAACAACGCGGCCGCCCGCCTGTGGATTTCCGGCCTCGAAGCGGTGAACCGCAAGCTGGGCCTGTCGCGGGTCATCGACCTGTCCGCCACGCCGTTTTTCCTGCGCGGCTCCGGGTACGCCGAAGGCACGCTGTTCCCGTGGACGATGAGCGACTTCTCCCTCATGGACGCCATCGAATGCGGCATCGTGAAACTGCCCCGCGTGCCGGTCGCCGAAAACATCCCCGGCGACGAGATGCCGGTCTATCGGAATCTGTGGGCGAACATCCGCAAGGACCTGCCCAAGAAGGGGCGCGGCACGGGCGGCGAACTGGACCCGCTCAAGCTGCCCACCCGCTTGCAGACCGCGCTACAGGCGCTCTACGGCCACTACGAAAAAACCTTCCGGATCTGGCGGGACGCGGGCCTTTCCGTGCCGCCCTGCTTCATCATCATCTGCCAGAACACCGCCATCTCGAAGCTGGTTTACGACTACATTTCCGGCTTCCAGCGGCGGAGCGAGGACGGCGGCGTCACTCTGGAAAATGGCCGGCTCGCGCTGTTTCGCAACTTCGATGACGCCACCGGCACTCCGCTGCCGCGTCCCAACACCCTGCTGATCGACTCCGAGCAACTCGAAGCCGGCGATGCCCTCGATCCCCAGTTTCGCGCCATGGCCGCCGACGAAATCGACCGTTTCCGCCGCGAGATCATCGCGCGCACCGGCGACGCCCGCGCCGCCGCGAACCTCACCGATCAGGAACTGCTGCGCGAGGTCATGAACACGGTCGGCAAACCCGGCCAGCTCGGCGCCCACATCCGCTGCGTGGTGTCCGTGGCGATGCTCACCGAGGGTTGGGACGCGAATAACGTGACCCACATCCTCGGGGTGCGCGCCTTCGGCGCTCAACTGTTGTGCGAACAGGCCATCGGCCGCGCCCTGCGCCGCCAGTCCTACGCACTCAACGAGGCGGGGCTGTTCGACGCCGAGTACGCCGACATCTTCGGCATCCCTTTCGACTTCACAGCCAAACCAGTCATCGCGCCGCCGCAGCCGCCGCGCGAGACGGTGCAGGTCAACGCCGTCCGGCCGGACCGCGATCACTTGGAAATCCGTTTCCCCCGGGTCGAGGGCTATCGGGTCGAACTTCCCACGGAACGCCTCAGCGCCACGTTCGACGCCGATTCCGTGCTGGAACTCACCCCGGACCTGGTCGGCCCCACTGTCACCCGCAACGCCGGCATCATCGGGGAAGGCGTGGATCTGAGCGTCCGGCATCTCGGCGACGTGCGCCGCTCGACGGTCCTTTTTACCCTGACCAGGCGTCTGCTCTACACTCACTGGCGCGACCCCGGCGCGGAACCCAAGCTGCATCTCTTCGGCCAACTCAAGCGCATCACCCGGCAGTGGCTCGATACCGGTCTCGTCTGCAAGGGCGGTGCTTATCCGGCCTTGCTCCTGTATCAGGAGCTGGCCGACCTGGCCTGCAACCGCATCACCGCCGGGATCACCCGCGCCCTGGAAGGTTCGCGGCCGATCAAGGTTCTGCTCGATCCCTACAACCCCACCGGTTCCACCGCCCACGTCCGCTTCACCACGTCCAAGCTGGCGCGCTGGGACACCAGCGGTCCGCCGCCGAAGAATCCCGTCAACTGGGTCATGCTCGACAGCGACTGGGAGGCGGAATTCTGCCGCGTCGCCGAGGCGCACCCCAAGGTCGTGGCCTACACCAAGAACTACAACCTCGGTCTTGAAGTGCCCTACCGCTACGGCTCCGAAGTGCGCCGCTACCTGCCCGATTTCATCGTGCTGGTGGACGACGGGCGCGGCCCGAACGATCTGTTGCGCCTGGTGATCGAGATCAAGGGCTATCGCCGCGAGGATGCGAAGGAGAAGAAGAGCACCATGGACACCTACTGGATTCCCGGCGTGAACCACCTCAAGATCCACGGGCGCTGGGCCTTCGCCGAGTTCACCGATGTTTTTCAGATCGAGGCCGACTTTGAGGCGAAGATCGCAGCCGAGTTTGACAGGATGATCGATGTCGCGCTTCGGAAGCGGTCCGCTTGATCATCACCGCAAAAACCTTCATGAAACCCCAACCTCCAACCCCCCGGAGTTTGCGTATGCTTTATAAAATCCCCTTGATCCTGGAGCCGCAGCCAGAGGGCGGCTTTACCGTTACCTGCCCGATCTTGCCAGAATTAGTGACCGAGGGAGATACCGTTGAGGACGTCTTGGTCAATGTTCAGGACGCCCTCCAAGCCGTCATTGAAACCTATCAGGATTTGGGGCGTTCTTTACCTTCCAGCCTGCAAGTTCCCATTCCTTGGCCTTCACGGATGATTGCAATGCAATCATCGCTTCAGTAGACTGCCGTCCGTGATTCCGACAACTTAAAGGAGGTCAATATGGCTACTAACCTGGTCGTTCGTAATATTGACGAGGATATTGCCGTGGCTCTGAAGCAACGGGCCGCCGCTCACGGAAGAAGCGCGGAAGCGGAACACCGCGAGATTCTGCGGACAGTCCTGCAACAACCCAAACGGCGCTCGCTGGCTGAGGTTTTGTCGAGTATGCCGGATGTGGGCGAGGACGCCGACTTTAATTGCAGGAACGGTTAGGGACTGGCGTGTACCTGATTGACACCAATGTGATCAGCGAGGCCCGCAAGGGGAAAAAGGCGAACCTCGGCGTTCAGCAATTCTTCCAACGGGTTGACGCTGATACTCTTTATCTCTCGGCGCAGACCATCGGCGAAATTCGGCGGGGACTGGAAAACCTTCGGCATCGCGGTGATCTGCCGCAAGCCCGGCAGTTGGAGCAATGGCTTGAGCGGGTTGTGACTGACTACACCGACCGGATTTTGAGCTTCGACGCGGAGTGCGCTCAAGTGTGGGGACGCTTGATGTCGCCAAACCATGTCCATCCGATCGACAAGCAGATTGCCGCGATCGCCTTGATTTATGGCCTGACGGTGGTGACCCGCAACCTCGACGATTTTCGTGGAACCGGGGTGGGTCTGAAAAACCCATTCCTGTAACGAACATCAAGGAGACGACGGCGTTGCCGCTGGTCGTCAAGGAGACTGTCGATGAAACGCTCACCTTCGCCCAGGCGAACCATAGAGACCCTTCGCCATCCGGCGGACACGCGCAAGAACATTCCCTGCGCCGAGCATCAGTCCGTGCTGGAGGAGGAGCAGAAGCAGCCGAAGACCCTCCGCTACCCGCGCGATACCGATCTCGATCCGCAGCTCGTGTGGCGCGGCAAGGACGAGCAGGACTGGAGCGACCTCGTCGTTCACGCCCCACCGCTCTACATCCAGGAAAAAGTCCACCCGAAGGTGCTGATCGACGACCTGCTGCGCCATGCCGCGCTTTCCGCTCGCGCCGGCGGAGAAGAAAGCGCTCCGGAGCAGTTCGATTTGTTCGCCGATTTCAACGGCATCCCCGAGGGCGTGGACAAGACTGAGTTTTACCAGCACGATCAGAACTGGTCCAACCGCATGATCCTGGGCGATTCCCTCCAGGTCATGGCCTCTCTGGCGGAGCGCGAGGGCCTGCGCGGTCAGGTGCAGTGCATCTACCTCGACCCGCCC
>DAIRDI010000312.1:0-4033 GCA_036796235.1 Candidatus Competibacteraceae bacterium
GCGGGCGGCGGTGGAGCGGCCAGCGGAGATCTTGCGCACCATCGCCCGAACCGCCATCTGTTGGCGGATGGAGTCGAGCGGGCTAATGTGCCGGGGGTTGAGGAAAAAAATCGATGACCGAACACGACCACGGCTACAAGCGACTATTTTCCCATCCCGAGATGATCCGCGACCTGCTCCTCGGTTTTATCCCAGCCGACTGGATCGCCGAACTGGACTTCACCACACTGGAAAAATATCCCACGGAGTTCATCGACGACCGGCTGCGCAACCGGCGCAGCGATGTGATCTGGCGGGTGCGCTGGGGGAAGAACTGGCTGTATCTCTACCTCCTGCTGGAATTCCAGTCCGGGGTGCAGCGGTTCATGGCGATGCGTCTGTTCACCTATATCGATTTGCTGTATCAGGATTTGATTCGTAGCCGGCAGTTGGGGCGACCCAGGCGGTTGCCGTCGGTGCTGCCCATCGTCCTGTATAATGGCCGGCGGCACTGGACGGCGCCAACGGACCTGGATGCCCTGATTGAGCCGAGCCCGGCAAATCTGGTCCCCTACCGACCGCAGGCGCGCTACCTGCTGATTGATGAAAGTGCGTATGCCGATGCGGATTTGGCGAGCATGCATAATCTGGTCGCGGCGCTGTTCCGGCTGGAGAACAGTCGGGAGCCTGAGACGGTGCGCCAAGTGCTGGTGGCACTGGCAGACTGGTTGGCGGAACCAGAACAGGCGGAGTTGCGGCGCTCGTTTCTGCTCTGGTTTCAGGAAGGGTTCCTGAAAGCTCGACTCCCCAATGTGTCTTTGCCCGAACTGAACAATCTGGAGGAGGCTCGCATCATGTTGACCGAACGCGTAGTGGACTGGACAAAACAATGGAAGCAGGAAGGCTTGCAGGAAGGCTTGCAGGAAGGAGAACGGCGAATATTGTTACGGCAAATCCGTCGCCGATTTGGTGAAGTGATTGCCGTGCAAAGCGCTCCTGTCCTGGAGCGGATTCAGGAGCTAACCGTGTTTGAAGATTTGGGCGAGGCTCTGTTTGACTGCGCGGATGAGACCGCCTGGCTGGCGCGGTTGTGGAGCGTCGCCGGCGATGAGGAAAGGTATTCAACGGTCCGACAACGCGCGGATTTTAAAGACCGATAAAAAATCAGGGTAACCAGCCATGCCATCAAAGTCAGACGAACCGGACATGCTGAAGCGCCTGCGCGAGCTGGAGGAAGAAAACGCCCGCCTGCGCAGCGCGGTGAAGCCGAGCGCCAGCGCGAAACTGGTGGTGACCGAAAGCGAGTATAAAGGTCATCCGACCTTGACCTTTGAAGGGCCGATTCGTCCTTTCAGCCTGGGTTTGAGATAACTGCAACTGATCAAGGAAGCTTGGCCGGAAATTGAGGCGTTCCTGCAGCGTCATGCCAAAGCGGAGTCGAAGCAGTCGGGTGGCAAGGATGAGACGTGACCGACTGATATTTCCGCCAGTTCAAAGGCCGGCAGGAAATCATTTTCTCCGACCTGCGCGAGCACAACGTCACCCTCGTTCATGCCGAGAACGGATTCGGGAAAACCACGAAGCTGAAGGCTCTGCTTTGGGAGCTCTATGGACGGGATGGATTGATCGGATCCGATAATCGATAATAAGGAAGAGGATTTTGAGAAGCCGGATCACATCCTTCATGAAGGATTGGCCCTTCGCGCCAAGGACCCACGCAGTCGCCGCTACCGTACAATTGACCTTCAAGCACGATGCCGCCTTCTTGGTACGCCCGCAGATAGCTGGTTAAGGTCGTGGAACTGATCCCCGTCAGTCGACTAATCGCGCTATGCGCCATCCCTTGACTCTTCAACCAAAGCGCTTCCATCTTGCGTTGTACCCGGGGTGCGGATGATGGTAGCGTTCGTAGTGGATGCGTTGCTTTTCCGCTTCAGCGAACTTAAGCTTGACATGGGCTGTTCATCAACAAGGGGGCTAAAGCATAGAAAGTTATCGGATTTTTGTCAATAAAAGTCCAAATTTATGCCACGGCTAAGTATAATTTTGCTTCATTAGTCCGACACACTCCTAGCGGCCCTGGACACGCAGGGTCGCTAGGATATCCTATCCGTCCAAGCGCTAGGTCCATGCCCCGGCTCATCCTCCACGCAGGTTTTCCCAAGACCGGCAGCAGCGCCATCCAGGCGGCGATCAGCCGCAACCTCGCCGCGCTCGAGGCGGCGGGCTTCCCGCTCTTCGGGTGCGACATGACCCTCGGACCCCCGGGAGTGCATCCGGGCCTGCCGCTCTGGCATCTCGAGGAGGCCGACCGGACCTGGGAGCCGGGGCGCACCCTGACCGCGGGCCTGCTCGCCGCGATGGAGGGGCAGGACGGGACCTTCCTCGTCACCTCGGAGAACCTCAACCAGACCGGCATGCCGCGCCTCTTTCACGGCATCGACGGCGCGGTGGAGACCGAGGTGGTGTTCTACATGCGCCCCCAGACCGCCTGGATCCCCTCGGCCTGGAAGCAGTGGTTCTCGAAGCGCGGTACGCCCCTCGCCGCCTTCGTGGAGGACTGCCTGCGCCAGGGCTATCCCGCCAACGCCGCGAGTCTCAAGGCCTGGGCGGCGGGCCTGCCGCGGGCGCGGATCACCGTGCGGCCGTTCTTTCCCGAGATGCTGGCCGAGGGCGACCCCGGCACCGACTTCCTGAGGCACATCGGCTTTAAGGAGCCGGTGCGGCGGGACGCGGACGAGGTGGTGAACCCGAGCCTCGACTATGTGCTCCAGCACCTGCTGATGCTGAACGCGAGAGCCTTCGCGGACGTCCACGACAATGCGCTCTCCGACCGGCTGGCGGCGATGGTGCCGCCGCGCTACCGGCGGGCCAACATCGCCATGCTCTCGAACGAGGCCGCCGCCCGGGTCGAGGCGCGCTTCCGCGAGGAGAACCTCGCGATCCTGCGGACCTACTGCGGGCTCGCGGACCCCGAGCGCTTCTACCGCGCGCATTTCGTGCCCCGGCCCGCCGCCGCGACCTACATGGATACGCCCGAACCCGAGATCCTCGCCCGCGCCTTCGCCATCCTCTACGAGACCCTCGGGCGCGACTGGGCGGCGGGGGTGCTCGCCGAGGGCCTCGGCGCGCTCACCCGGGAGGCCGCCCCAGCCTGAGAAGGCCGAAGCCGGGCTTGGCGCGGATCGCCGGCACGACGGCGGCGGCGTTGATCGCCTCGCCCGGCGGGGCGAGGTCCCGGAGCCAGGACCACATCCGCGCCATTTCCGCGTTGAGCGCGATGTCGTCGAAGACGACGAGCTTCGGGCGCAGCACGGTGGCGTAGATCGCGTGGTTGAGGAAGCTCGGCCAGGCGAGGTGCAGCGCGTCGATGTAGAGAAGGTCGATCGGCCGGCGCTCGAAATGCTCGATCACCGCTGCGAAGGCCGCCTCGGAATTGGCATCCCCCACCACCTTGCGGATCTCGGGGTAGGCCTTGAGGCGGTTGTCGCTCTCGGTGGTCACGTCCACCGTGACGACGGTGCCGGGGGCCGCGCCGATCCCGTGGCGCATCGCCCGGGTCGCACCCCCCCAGTGGGTGCCGATCTCGAGGATGCGGGTAAAGCCGAAGCAGCGCCCGAGCCCCGCGAGAAAGTGGTAGTAGGCCGGACCGGGCGCGAGGGTATCGATCATTCCGTTTTGCGGCCGTGGGCGGTTTCCACGCGTTGCTGTTGCTCGTCAAGCGGCGGCGCCAGAGCCTGTTTGATGACGTTGGTGGTGAGGACGACGTTGGTCGTCACCTTGGAGACCTTGCCGCCGATCAGGGCGCGGCCTTCCCAAAGCTGGGTATTGCGCCGCGACCAGTCGATCTGGTCCAAGCCAGCGAGACGCTCTCGCCAATCCTGGGGGTGGAGTTTGAGCAGGGTATTCCAATCTCCTGCAACACGTTGAACCATCCATCGCGGTTCAGGAGAACGCCCAAAGCCCACAATACTACCTATGCTTTTGACGTGGATTGTTCGCTATCAATAGTTCGGACAGTTTTCAGGCGGTGACCGACTGAAGGATGCCGTAA
>DAIRDI010000313.1:0-4025 GCA_036796235.1 Candidatus Competibacteraceae bacterium
CGGTCGCGGGTCAAAGCCCGCTCACCTCGGATCTGGGCCGCATCGTCACCATCGTCGTTGTCGGCGGCTCCGTCGCCCTTTACCGAATCTTTCATTACATCAGTATCTTGCGCAGAAACCGCGACATGCTGGCCGAGCTGGCCAACCAAGCTGGCGGCGGTGGCGGTGGCGGCGGTGGCGGTGGCGGCGGAGCTGAAGCGGCCGCCCGCGAGCAACAGCGCAAGGCGGAGGAGGCCGCATCGTCCGAGGAAATCTCCACCCTCAAACAGGGGTTGGACGAAGCCCTGGCCACGCTCAAGAAAGCCCGACTGGGCGGCAAGACCGGCCGCACTCAGTATCTCTACCAACTGCCTTGGTACATCATCATCGGCCCGCCAGGCTCCGGCAAAACCACCGCGCTGATCAACTCCGGCCTGCGCTTCCCGCTGGGGGCCGGCAAGGTGCGCGGGGTGGGCGGCACGCGCAATTGCGACTGGTGGTTCACCGACGAAGCCGTTCTCCTGGATACCGCCGGCCGCTACACCACCCAAGACAGCCATGAGGAGGTGGACCGGGCCGCCTGGCGGGGCTTTCTCGACCTGCTCAAGAAGCACCGTCGGCGCCGGCCGATCAACGGCGCCTTCGTCGCCATCAGCCTGGCCGACCTGCTGCTGCAGAGCGAGGAGGAGCGCACGTCCCAGGCGCTCGCCATCAAGCAGCGGGTCCAGGAACTGCACGAGCATTTCGGCATCCGCTTTCCGATTTACGTGCTGTTCACCAAGGCTGACCTGATCGCGGGGTTCATCGAGTTCTTCGGCGACCTGGGGCAGGAAGAGCGGGCCCAGGTTTGGGGCATGACCTTCCCGATGGATGACCCAAGCAACCCGGAAGGCGTGGTCGAGCGCTTCGCCGCCGAGTTCGAGTTACTGGAGCAGCGCCTGAACGATCGGCTGGTCGCGCGTTTGCAGGAAGAGCGGGACCCGCAGCGGCGCGATCTGATCTATACCCTGCCCCAGCAGTTCGGCTCCCTCAAACCGCTCGCCGAGCAGTTCCTCAAGGATGCCTTCCGTCCCAGCCGTTTCGAAGAGCGCGTGCTGCTGCGCGGGGTGTACGTCACCAGCGGCACCCAGGAAGGCACGCCGATCGACCGGCTGATGAGTTCGCTGGCCAGCACTTTTGGTCTGTACCGGCAAGCGCTGGGCGCGTTCTCCGGCAAGGGTCGAAGCTACTTCATCACCCGGTTGCTGCGCGATGTCGTCTTCCCGGAAGCGGAACTCGCCGGCGCCAACCTGCGGGTGGAACGCTGGCGCGCCTGGATCCAACGCGGCGCCTACGCCGCCGCCCTGCTCGTAACCGTGACCGCCGCCGCGCTGTGGCTGACCAGCTACGCGCGCAACGAACTCTACGTGCGGGCGGTGGAGAAACAGCGCTTGGTCGTCGCGCAGCAGATCAAGGCGCTCGCGCCCGATCAGACCGATCCCATCGCCGCCCTGCCCGTGCTCGACGCCGCGCGCGCCATCCCCGGCGGTTACGACGACCGGGGCGTCGGCAAACCCTGGCTGATGGGTTTTGGCCTCTACCAGGGCGACAAACTCGGCGGCGAGGCGCGCTCGATCTACGAGCGCCTGCTCGTTCAGGCGCTGCTGCCTCGTCTGATCCTGCGCATGGAGGAGCGCCTGCGGCAGAACGCCGGCAATCCCGGCTATCTGTACGATACCCTCAAAGCGTACTTGATGATCGACGACCCCGAGCGCTTCGAGGCCAAAACCGTCAAGGGCTGGATGGAACAGGAGTGGCAAGCCAACCTGCCGCGCACCGTCAGCCGGGAGCAACGCGACCGCCTGACGGCGCATCTCGACGCGCTGCTGGAACTGGCGCCGCTGCAACCGCCCATCGCCTTGGACGGGACCCTGATTCAGAACACCCGGACTCTGCTAAACCAGGTCCCTTTGTCCCAGCGAATCTACGAACGGCTCAAGCAGAGTCCGCCGGGCTCCGGAGTCCCGCCGGAGATGGGCCTCACCCTCGCCGCCGGTCCCGATACGCCACGGGTTTTCAGCCGCCGCAGCGACCAGCCGCTCAATGCCGGCGTTCCCGGTCTGTACACCTACCGGGGCTATTACCCGTTTTTCCTCAACGAGAGCCCGAAACTGGTTGTTCGACTGGCTGACGAGAGCTGGATTCTGGGAACGACGATCCAGGTCTCGACCGATCTTGCGGATCGGCAACGGATCGCGGACGGCGTGTGCCGGCTCTATCTCAGCGACTATCTCCAGCAATGGCAGGGACTGTTGACCGACGTCAACATCAAGCCTTTCAATACGCCGGACGCCGCCCTCGACATCCTGCAAGTGTTGTCCGGACCGGCCTCGCCCTTGCGCGCCCTGATCGAAACCGTGGCCCGGGAAACCGCCCTGGACCAGCCGCCCCCGACGCCGGACGCGGCCCCGACCCCCACCGACCCGACGCTGACCGCCCGAATCGCCGGCATTCTCGGCAAGGATAGCCCCGGCTCCGCCGAGATCCCGCTCCAACCCTGCACGATCGATCCGCGCTTGACCGATTTCAGCGCGCAATACCGCCGCGAAATTGCCGGCCCCGAGGGAACGATCCCCCCTTTTGACCGAACCTTGTCCATCCTCAACGAACTCTATGGCCACATGAACGCCATCGCCCGCGCCCGGGAGGCCAGTCCCGAGGGCGCCGTACCGCAGAATCTCAAAGACCAGTTTGGAACCGTGATCAACCAGATACAGGTGGATGCCGCCCGCAAACCGCCGCCTTTCAATACCCTCCTCAACAAGCTGGCTCAAGACAGTTCCGACATTGTCCGCACCGTACGCGACCGACTGAACGCACAGTGGCGGGCGGCGCAAGTCGCCGCCTTTTTTCAGGATAATCTACAGGGCCGCTACCCGCTGGCCCGCAGCGCCATTCAATGGAGCGGCGCCGGACCTGGCGGGGCGGGGGCCGCCATCCCACCCGGCACCATTCAATGGGTCGGTCGCGGTCCCGACCCCGGCGCGAGCCGCACGGTGGCGGGACCGCCGGACGCCGCGCTCGCCGCCTTCGGACGGTTCTTTGGCCCAAACGGCCTGATGGACGACTTCTTCAAGCAGCACCTGCAACCCTTCGTCGATACCACGTCGGGAACTTGGCGCTGGCGCGGCCCCGTCGGACCGGAACAAAGCATCGATCCCGAAGCCTTGCGCGTCTTCCAGCGCGCCGCCGTCGTGCGCGACGCCTTGTTCGCCGGCGGCAGTCAGACTCCTCTGGCCCGCTTCCAACTGGTCCCCGTCCAACTCAGCGGCGATATCCAACAAGCGATCATCAGCCTCGATGGCCAGACTCTCGCTTATACCGCCGGGCAGGCCGCGCGAGTGACCGATCTGCAATGGACCGGCGCTTCCGGACAAGCGCGCATCGAATTTTTGCCACCGGCCGCCGGCGGTCCGTCCCAATTGAGCGAAACTGGTCCCTGGGCCTGGTTCAAGCTTCTCGATCAGGCGCAAATTCAGCCGGCGGGGACCGGACAATTCCGGATAACCTTTCAGTTGGGGGGACGGCAGGCGCTTTACGAACTGCGAACCACCAGCGGTTCCAACCCTTTCCAACTGCAGGAATTGGAGCGTTTCCGGTGCCCAGATCAGCTCTAATCTCCGAGCCCGGCCAGCCCGTGGCGGGCTTCTTCGGCAAGCTGCCCAGTCGGGGGGATTTCGTTGGCCGTCATCTGCCCAAAATTTTTCTGGACCCCTGGGACGACTGGCTGCAAGCCGCCATCGCCCAGAGCCGCGTGCAACTCGGAGAATCCTGGCGCGAATGTTATTGCACCAGCCCCGTCTGGCGGTTCGCCTTGGGCGCCGGCCTGTGCGGGCCGGCCGCTCATGCGGGAATCCTGATGCCCAGCATGGATCGCGTGGGCCGCTATTATCCCTTGGCGATCGCCGTACCGCTGCAACCGGACTGGCCCCTGTTCGCCTTACCGTCCAGCCGCGAAGTCTGGTTCCTGCAAGCCGAACGGCTGGCGCTGGACGCGCTCGAACGCG
>DAIRDI010000314.1:0-4018 GCA_036796235.1 Candidatus Competibacteraceae bacterium
ATGTCGCCCTTGATGTAACGGATCACCATCGACACCTCGCCGCGCTGCTTGAAGACGTTGGCGCGGAACCGGCCGACCCCTTGCAGCGGAATAGCGAAGTTGAGTTCCCACTCGTGCTCGAAATCCTTGATCTGGTCGTCCTTCATGACCGAGTAGGAAATCTCGCGCACCTGCCCCGGTCCGAGCACCTTGTTGCCGATCGGCCGCACCACGCCGCCAATCTTGATATTCACCGGCGCGCCGACATGGAAAAACAGGTCGGAAGCTTCTTTGTCGACCATCAATTTGAGATACGGAGTGATATCCACGGGAGGTCCTCTTTTAAGCCAGCCGATTCAGGCCGTTCAACGCCGCCACCCGATAGGCTTCGGCCATGGTCGGATAGTTGAACGTCGTGTTGACAAAGTATTGGATAGTGTTGGCCTCGCCCCGCTGGGCCATGATCGCTTGGCCGATGTGGACGATCTCGGCGGCCTGGTCACCGAAGCAGTGGATGCCGAGAATTTCCAGGGTTTCTCGATGAAACAATAGCTTGAGAATACCGACGGTGCGACCGGTGATCTGGGCGCGCGCCAAGCTTTTGAAGTAGGCATGACCGACTTCGTAGGGTACCCGAGCCTCGGTCAGCTCGCGCTCGGTGCGACCGATCGAACTGATCTCGGGCGAAGTGTAAATGCCAGTCGGGATGTAATCCACCAAATGATGGTCGCACGCGCCGCGGACCAGATGAGTGGCGGCGAACCGGCCCTGATCGTAGGCGGCGCTGGCCAGACTGGGATAGCCGATGACATCGCCCACCGCGTAGATGTGCGGCAGGGCGGTGCGGTAGTTCTCGTCCACGGTGATCTGGCCGCGGCTGTTGGGGACGATGCCCAAGTCTTCGAGACCCATGTTTTGGGTGTTGCCGGTGCGGCCGTTGGCCCACAGCAGCGCGTCGGCCCTGATTTTCTTGCCCGACTTGAATTGCAGCAACACACCGTCCGCCAAGCCTTCCACTTGCTCGTATTCCTCATTGTGGCGAATCATCACCCCCTGGTCGCGCAGGTGGTAGCTGAGGGCGTGGGCGATTTCGTCGTCGAGGAAGGACAGCAGTTGCGAGCGGGTATCCACCAGATCGACCTTGCAACCCATGTTGCGGAAGATGCTGGCGTATTCACAGCCGATCACGCCCGCGCCGTAGATGACGATGGAGCGGGGCGTGCTGGACAGGCTGAGAATGGTATCGCTGTCGAAGATGTGGGGATGAGTGAAATCGACATCCTGGGGGCGAAACGGATGCGAGCCCGCGGCGATGACGAACGCGGCGGCGGTCAGGACGACCGGTTCCCGGTGGGAGCTGGCGCGGACTTCGAGCGTGTGGGCATCAAGGAACCGGGCATGGCCGTGGTGGAGCTTGACCCGGTTGCGCTCGTAGAAATCCCGGCGCATGGTGGTCTGGCGAGCGATGACTGATTCGGCGGAACGCAATAACTCGGGGTATGAGAGTTTGAGCGCCGCGCCCAGGGCGCTGCGAAATATCGGGCTGGTGTTGAATTCCAGCATCCGGTTGATGGAATGCCGCAGCGCCTTGGAGGGAATGGTGCCCCAGTGGGTGCAGCCGCCGCCGACCAGATGGTATTTCTCGATGACCGCCACCGACTGGCCTTCCTTGACGGCTTTCATGGCGGCCCCTTCTCCGCCGGGGCCGGCGCCAATCACGATGACATCGTAGTTCTGGTCGCTCATTACCTTCGTTCGCTCGTTATTTAGGATAGCGAGATTTAGGATAGCGAGGGATTTCGGCAATCCGTCTTGGGCGAGCTTTCGCTTCCCACGACCGATTTTAACTCCTTTCTTACAACCGACGCAAAAATAGACCTTTCGGTGGGCAGGCCTGCCCACATCGCCAGGATGTCTGCTACCCAACTTACCGCCAGCTTGTACAATCTATCCGGTAGGTTATGGCCGATGACCGAGATCAGGAACGAATCGGCGGATTGACGCCACATTCACGCTCGGGAATCGTCGCTGCCTGACTCGCAATCCAGCGGGCTTGTGTCGCGCGCCGTTGGATTTAAGCGTTATCCACCCATCCGCACCGGGAAAATAACACCTTGAACACGCTGTATGTTTGGCAAAATCGTGGTTTTTTCATGGGGCGCTTGCCGGATATTTCCGAACACCGGCTCGGTTCGGCCGCGCTGTGCGCGGGCATCGACCGGCCGTTCAAAGTCCTGGAGAGCGAGAGCGACGGCTGGCGGGAGTGTCGCAGCGTCCTGGCGCCGCCGGGCTGTCTCCATGAAATCCGGATCGGCGGCGCGCTCATGGCGATTCTGTTTGTCGAGCCGGAAAGTCCGGGCTACCCAGCCATCCAGAACGCCATTCGGGATGGCGAGTGGCAATGCCTGTACGAGTTGGCGCACGAAACCGACGTGTTCGGCCGCGCCGCGAACGTGCAGATCGTGATCAGTTGAGAAACCTTGCCGATGCCCGCGCTGATCGACAGCCACACCCATTTCGACGATGCCAGCTTCGATCCCGACCGCGATGTCGCCTACCAGCGGGCGCGCGCCGCCGGCGTGGAGGCCCAGGTTTTGGCGGCGGTCAGCGCCCGGCTGTGGCCGAGGCTCAAAGCCGTGGCGGCGGATTATCCGGGCTTGTATCCGGCTTACGGATTGCACCCAGGCTATCTGGCCGAGCACCGGCCCGAACATCTGGATGCCCTGGCGGACTGGCTGGTCCGGGAACGGCCGGTGGCGGTCGGCGAATGCGGACTGGACTATTATCTGCCGGACCTCGATCCCGATCTGCAAGCTGACTATTTCGCCGAGCAGTTACGACTGGCTCGCCATCACGATCTGCCGGTGATCGTGCACGCTCGCCATTCGGTGGACCAGGTGATCAAGCATCTTCGACGCTTCGCCGGGGTGCGCGGCGTGGTGCATAGCTTCTCCGGCAGCGCGGATCAGGCCCGACGCTTGCTGGACCTGGGTATTTTATTAAGTTTTGGCGGTCCGCTGACCTACCCACGCGCCAACCGGTTACGGAACCTGGTTCGCGGGTTGCCGCTGGATGGCTTCATGCTGGAAACCGACTCGCCCGACCAGCCGCTCAGCGACCATCGCGGCGGGCGCAACGAACCGGCGTTTCTGCCGGAAGTCCTGACCTGCGTCGCCGAGCTGCGCGGCGTCGATCCGGACGAGATCGCCGCCGCCACCAGCGCCAACGCCCGCCGTCTGTTCAAACTCCCTGATGACGCATCCCCAAACTCGTACTGAAATCCTGATCGGCGTTGAGGGCCTGGCCCGACTGCGAGCGGCGCATGTGCTGGTGGCAGGGTTGGGCGGGGTCGGCGGCCATGTGGCCGAGGCGCTGGGCCGCGCCGGGGTCGGTCGGTTGACTCTGCTGGATCACGATGCGGTCGCCCTCTCCAACCTGAACCGGCAATTGCTGGCGTTGCAGTCGACGCTGGGCCAACCCAAGGTTGAGGTCATGGCCGCCCGCCTGCGCGATATCGATCCCACGCTGGAACTGACGCTAATCGGCGATTTTCTCCAGCCGGACCAGGCCGAGGCGCTGGCTCTCGCGGCTCGGTACGATTACGTCGCTGACTGTATCGATAGCATCGCCTGCAAGGCGGCCCTGGTCGCGGCCTGCCTGCGCCGCGGCGTACCGGTGATTTCCGCCCTGGGCGCGGGCAACTGTCTGGATGTGCGCCGGGTGCGGGTGGCGCAATTGAACCAGACCCAGGTTTGTCCGCTGGCGCGCGAGTTGCGGAGGAAACTGCGAGAGTTGAACGCGCCGCTCGATTACCCCGTGATTTACAGCGAAGAGCCGCGCCGGCCACCTCTGCCGCATGCGCCGGTCGAGGGCGGCGCGTCCGGCCGACCGCGGGCGGTAAACGGGACGATCTCCTATATGCCAGCGTTGTTTGGGGTGATGCTGGCGGGGTTTGTCATCCAGCGGTTGCTGGGCGAAGGCGAACCGGCATAATCGAGCGTTCGCGAGTTCCCGCCACGGTGCGTCGCGTCGTATCACC
>DAIRDI010000315.1:0-4006 GCA_036796235.1 Candidatus Competibacteraceae bacterium
GAACGGGCAAATCATCGGCATGACCGGCGGGACCTTCGCGCACGCGCGGCTGATTGCGCGCTGATGCGCTCGAGTCCCCGGCGCTTTGCCTCACTCTCTAAGAGGCGTTTTCATGAACATCACACCCCTCGGCGAACGGCGGTTCGATCCGGGAAACCCCGATACCATCCCAATCCCATGAACGCTGGCAACCCCGATCCCCAAGCCGCACTCGAAGACCGGCTGCGGTTTGAAACCGTATTGGCCGAACTGTCGGCGCAGTTTGTCAACCTGCCTCCCGAGCGGGTGGACCGGGAAATCGAGGAGGCCCTGCGCCGTCTCGTCGCGGCGCTGCGGGTGGACCGAACGGCCCTGGGACGCCTGTCCGAGGATGGTCAGGATTTCGTCGTGACCCACTCGTTCGCCTTGCCCGGAGTCGAAGCGTTCCCGCTGATCCCCTCCCTGGCCACCGTGGCCCCCTTGATGTCCCGGACGCTGCTGAACGGCCAGCCGTTCGTGATGGTCCGCCTGGCCGACCTGCCCGCGGAAGGCGAAGTGGACCGGCAACTCTTTGAGAGCCTCAACATCCGGTCGGGCATGGTGGTTCCTTTAATGATCGGCGGTCGGGTCATCGGCGGCCTCGGGTGCAGTCTGGCGCGCGAAGAGCGCGCATGGCCGGAGTCGGTGGTGCAATCCGTTATCAGCGAGTCGGGTTTTCAATGGTTCGGACAGTTTTGGTTTTCCGCCTCGTGGCGGATTGAACTGAGGGACACCAGCAAAATTTACAGAACCCACCAATTCTTCCCTGACACGATGCTCACGCCGATCCGATCAGCCAGATCGAGAACCTCATCATAGGCATCGGCGTCTTCCAGAAGGCTGCGTGAACGGCCTTGCTGCCGAAAGATGCCCGCAGGGACCCGATCACCGAAAAAGACGAATGCGCCCGCCGAGTCGTCCTGCCTCGAGACCCACGACAGCCCCTGCGCCTCGGGACACTGGTGATGCACTGCCTCGGCCCACTTTCGCGTGACCGGGTACTGGTCCTTCTCGGTGTCGATCAACTGCTTGCGCGCGATGCCGAGCTTGTGCAGCGCCAGGCTGCCCAAGTCGGCCAGTTGCAGGTCCTGGGTGACTTCGACGGTTGAATGCTGCTGGCCGGCCAGCTTGCCCTTATCGAAGCTCTTGAACCCCGGCACATGGGGCACGTCATGGAACACCGTTTCCATCAACGCGCAGGGCATGGTGGCGCCGGCATACAAGGTGGGGATGGGCGCGCCCCACTCATCCTGGATCGGGCTGAAGCGTGCATTGCCCTGGATGCCGGGATTGAACTGATCGGCGTCGTACTTCTCTAGATGGATGCGATGCAGCACTTCGCCCGCGCCCAGCGTGGTCAGCGTGACGTGGAGATCCTTCGGTGGCGCAGGCGTGACGGGCGAAGATGCCGCGTCCAGCTCGGGTGGCGCGGCGCCGCCACTGGACTTAGCCCCGCGCTTAGCCATGGGCGATCTCTTGAACCTCATCGCGGGCGGCCTCGATCACCCGCTCCGGCTGGGCGCCAAGCACATCCTGCGGCCGCTTGCCGCCCAGGAAGCTGTTGGGCGAGCGGAACCAGTAGGCCATGCCCCAGCCGTCCTTATGACCGGCAAAAACCTCAATGACCTTAGCCAACGCCTTGAGCGGGCGAAAGCCAGCGTCGCGATTCAGGCCGTAGCCGGGGTAGTAATCGACCCCGTTATGGTGGATGGCGAAGATCAGTCCCTGCTTCTTCCACTTGTTGGGCTGGGCGCTGGGATTGCGCGTACTCAGTCCGGCCAGTTGAGCGACGTTGGCCGCAGTCAGCCAATCTCCGCTCTCCAGCACGGCCTTGCGCGCCTGCACGAGCATGGACGCCTCCTTAAGCAGACGCGGCGAAGCGGGCGTGCGCGGCGTCAGCACCTCGGCCAGTCGCTCCAGCGACTCCCGCTCATGACGCTCGAGCAGCACCTCGAACATGAAGGACGCGACATTGGAGAAGTTCTCCGCCAGAGCTTCAAAGACGCTCGGTTTGATGTGGTCGAACGCGACCACCAGCACCCGATCCGCCTGTGACTTCCCAAGCCGCGCCTGAACCTCTTTCGGGGTCCCGATCAAGGTAGAGACCCCCGGATGTTCTTGAACAGCACTCATGGATGATCTCCATTAGTTATTATGGTTATCATAATATGATATATTTAAGATAACTTTCAAGCGGGGTGAAGTCGGACCCGACCCCGTAGGACAACCCTCGTGGTTCCCTAGCGCCTGGAAGCCCATCACGAGGAAACACAAGAGGCCGCATCAGCTCGCGCAGCTCGATTCCCCCCGCCAGCATGGCCGGTCGGCGGCGCGCGTAGATGGGTATCTCGCAGTATCGCCTCGCCAAGGAAATCGGCGTTCCCCAACGCCGCATCGGAGAGATTGTTGCGGGCACTCGTGGCGTCAAAGCCGACACGGGCCTACGTCTCTCCCGGTTTTCGGGACGTCCGAGGGGTTTTGGACGGGTTTACAAATGGACTATGACGCAACCCTGGCCAAGGACGCGCTCGCGGAGACTCTGGCAAAGATCAAGCCGTGGAACCCTACCCGCTCGAAGCGAAAATCCGCGTCGGCGAGACCGAGGCGACTCTGGCGGGGACCGTCCGGGGGCCGTTGCCGGCCAGCGACCTGCGCCTGAACCTGAACATCACCGGACCGAACGCGGCCCTGCTCGCGCCCATCCTGCATGTGCCGCTGCCCAGGACCCGGCCCTACGCCCTCTCCGGCGATCTCGTTCGCGAAGGGGCGGTCTGGCGGTTCGACGCCTTCAGCGACGTGGTGGGCGGTAGCGATCTCACCGGTTCGATCTCGGTCGACGTTGCGGCGATTCTGCCCTTCATCGACCTGGGGATGTCGGAGGATAGCGACTGCCTGAAGTGGATCACGGCAGCGGAGCACCAGGCGGACTGAGGCAGTCTTGGCCGCAACCCCGGATGGTTGCCGCGGCGGGTCTCATTGCCCACGGTTTGCGCGCCTTCCGGGAACGACGCACCCGTCTTCACCGGTCGCGTCCCGCGATCCGGTTTATACGGTTTTTAAAGCAAATTTCGGGTTGCGCGCGCCGTCAGGGTGGGTCCTCATCCACGATGTCAGCCAGCGCTTTCAGCAACTCGGGCAGGTTTTCCCGCACCGTGGACCATACAACTTCCATATCCACGCCGTCATACATGTGGATCACCTGGTTGCGCATACCGATCATCTGGCGCCACGGAAGGCCCGGATGCGCGGCGCGGGTCCCTTCGGAAACCCGTCGGGCGGCTTCGCCAATGATCTCCACGCGCCGGATCACTGCGTCCTGCAACTGGGTATCGCGCGCGAACGATTCGAACTCGACCCCGTCCAGGTACACGAGCACCAGCCGCGCCGACTCCTGAATGTCGCGCAGATACGCGAGGTCACGCTGCATAAATCACCTTCGCCGACTCCAGAATCGCCCGCCGCCGGATGGAATTGCGGCTCGCTTCGATGCCCCGACGGCTCACCAGGTCCACGTCTCGCCCGAACATGACGCTCAATTCGTCCTCCATGCGGACCATATCGAATAGCGTCGTCCCGGCATCCGGAGCAAAGCGAACGAGCAGATCAATGTCGCTGTCATCCCGGAAATCCTCTCGCAGCGCCGAGCCGAACAACGCCAGTTCCGTTATCCGCCAGCGGCGGCAGAACTCCCGTAACGACTCCTCAGGTATGGCAACCTTTGCGTTCACCCCTCCACCCCCATCACCTTCAAACTCTCAAACTCTCAATCCCCCGGTCGTCCACGATCTTCGCCACGATGCGCCGGTACTCCCCGGTTCGAAGGGCGCCGACACCACGCCGCGATAGACCTCGGTCAGCGCATCTATCTTACGCGGATCCACTTCGAGAACCACGGGCGTGAAGTTTGGGATCCGGCCCACCGGCGGTTCCAGCGCATCAAAGGTATTTCTCCAGCGGGAAGGACGCGATCAGTCCCGACTTGAAGCGC
>DAIRDI010000316.1:0-3983 GCA_036796235.1 Candidatus Competibacteraceae bacterium
GCCGCGCCGGCCGCCGCCAAGAACGGCAACGGTCAGAAAGAATTGACGCCGGCGCTGCCCGCCGGCGAGGAAAATGGCCTGGAAGGGTTGCTCGAGGATCAGGTTCAAATCAGCGGCGTTTTGGAGAACGGTCGGCCCAAAACCCTGGCCGAGGCCAGTGCGGAATTGGAGAATCGCATGACGCTGGCGCGCGCGCTGGTCGTCGAGGACCCGAAGCGAGCGGTGCAAGTGCTCAAGAACTGGATGACCAGCGAGGCTTAGACAATGCCCGAACTAACCACCACCAACCTGAAGGGCGTCGAGCGAGCGGCGGTGGTGCTGATGGCGCTCGGCGAGGATCACGCCGCCGAAATCCTCCGGCACCTGGACCCGCGCGAACTCCACAAGATCGGCGTCGCCATGACCGCCCTGACCCTGGTCAATCGCGAACAGATCAGCGAGATCGTGCATAGTTTTAACGAAGAGGTTCACGAGCAGACCTCGTTGGTCCTGGACAGCGAGAATTTTGTTCGCGGCGTGTTGACCCGCGCGTTGGGGCGCGAAAAAGCCAAGGGAATTCTGGAGCACATTTTCGACGGCGAGACCCGATCCGGAGTGGATTCACTGAAATGGATCGATTCTCGCGCCATCGCCGGGGGCCTGCGCGACGAACACCCGCAAGTGGTGGCGATGGTGCTGTCGTCGTTGCGCGTCGAGCAGGCCGCCGAGATCGTCGGCCTCCTGCCCGCGCCTTTGCGCGATGAGGCGTTGTTGCGCGTGGCGACCTTGGGTGAAGTGCCGTCGGGGGCGCTGGAAGAATTGAACGAGTTGATCGAGAAGCAGGTGATGGGCAATATCAATGCGGCGGCCACCGCCAAGATCGGCGGTCCGAAGCGGGCCGCGGAGATTCTCGGTCGCCTGGATGGCGGGATCGAGAGCCAGATTCTCGACAAAATCAAGGAGAGCGACGCCGATCTGGGCAACCGGATCGAGGAAATCATGGTGGTGTTCGAGAATCTACTCGGCGTCAGCGACCGCGATATCCAGACCCTGCTGCGCGAAGTGTCGTCCGAGGTGCTGTTGGTGGCGCTGCGCGGCGCCGAGGAAGGCGTCCGCACCAAGATCATGGGCAATATGTCCAAGCGCGCCGCCGAACTGCTCCGCGACGATCTGGAGGCCATGCCGCCGGTCAAGCTCAGCGACGTGGAGAACGCGCAGAAGGAAATCATGAACGCCGCCAAGCGGTTGGCGGAAGCTGGCGAAATTTCTTTGGGCAGTAAGGGAGATCAGCTTGTCTAGGATCATTTCAGGCGACCATCTGACGGCGTACCAGCGTTGGGAGTTGCCCAACGTAGACCCGCCGCCCGAACCGGAATCCCCGTCACCCGCGTCGTCCGACCAGACCGGCGAGCGCGCGCGCCGGAGTCCACGGGTTCCAAAATCCACCACGGCCCCGCCCACTCTGGATGAGATCGAGGCGATCCAGCGCGAGGCGCAGGAAGAAGGTTTTGCCGCTGGCTACCAGGAAGGCCGCCGCGAAGGGCGCGATCAGGGGTATAAAAAGGGCCAGTTGGAAGGGCACGCCGAAGGCTATCAGCGGGGGTTCGCCGAAGGCTTGAACTCGGGTCGCGACGAGGCGCTGCTCCGGGTCCAGAAGTTGGAGCAGATTCTCAACACGCTGAGTCGTCCGCTGGCGGCGCTGGACAAGTCCGTTGAGGAAGAGCTGGCGGCGCTGGCCATCGACATCGCCCGACAACTGGTGCGGCGGGAGTTGCGCGCCTCTCCCGGCGAGATTGTGGCGGTGGTGCGCGAGGCGGTCGGGTTGTTGCCGGTGGCCAGCGCCGGCGTGCAGGTGCGCCTGCATCCGGAGGATGCGCGCCTGATCCGCGAGGTGCTGTCGCTGGGGCCCGAAGACCAGCCGGTATGGCGCATCATCGAGGACCAGGCTTTGACCCGAGGGGGTTGCGTGGTGAATTCCGAGCTGTCGCGGATCGATGCGACCGTCGAAAAACGATTGGGCGCGGTGATCGCCACCGTGCTGGGAGACGAGCGCGAACATGGCGGTGGAAATGCCTGAGTCGAGCGCCGCCCGGTGGCGAGCGCTACTGGCTCAGCGCCGGGCGCGGATCGGCGAGACGCCGGCCCTGGTCGTGGAGGGCCAGTTGACCCGGATGGTCGGTTTGACCCTGGAGGCGGCCGGGTGCGTGGCGCCGGTCGGTTCCCGCTGTCTGGTCATGAATCCGAGCGGCGGTCAGGTCGAGGCCGAAGTGGTCGGTTTCGCCGGCGGTAAGCTGTTCCTGATGCCCAGCGGTGACATTCACGGACTGACGCCCCATTGCCGGGTCATTCCCACCGGCGGCGTCAGCCGGGTTCGGGTGGGGGAGAGCCTGCTCGGGCGGGTGCTGGATGGTTCGGGCCGGTTTCTGGACGGGTTGCCCCCGCCGGCGTACACCGAAGCCGTGCCCTTGTCCGGCCAGACCATTAACCCGCTGCTGCGGCAACCGATCCGCGAGCCGTTGGACGTGGGAGTGCGCGCCATCAACGCCCTGCTGGCGGTGGGACGCGGTCAGCGCATGGGCCTGTTCGCCGGGTCCGGGGTCGGGAAGAGCGTGTTGCTGGGGATGATGACCCGGTTCACCGATGCCGAGGTGGTGGTGGTCGGGCTGATCGGCGAACGCGGCCGCGAGGTTCAGGAGTTCATTCAGGAAATTCTCGGCCCGGAAGGCATGGCCCGGGCGGTGGTGGTGGCGGCGCCGGCCGACGATCCGCCGCTCCGACGCTTGCAGGGCGCGGCGCTGGCGACCCGCATCGCCGAGTACTTCCGCGATTCCGGACGACGGGTGTTGCTGCTCATGGATTCGTTGACCCGCTACGCGCAGGCCCAGCGCGAGATCGCCTTGGCGATCGGCGAGCCGCCGGCGACCAAGGGTTACCCGCCGTCGGTGTTCGCCCTGATTCCGCGGTTGGTGGAGCGGGCGGGCAACGATACCGCCGGAGGGTCCATCACGGCGTTTTACACGGTGTTGGTCGAGGGCGACGATCAGAACGATCCGATCGCCGATGCGGCCCGCGCCATTCTCGACGGTCATGTGGTGTTGTCGCGGCGGCTGGCCGAGGCCGGGCACTACCCGGCGATCGATATCGAGGCGTCCATCAGCCGGGTGATGCCGAAAATCAGCAATCCGCAGCACCAGCAAATGGCGCGACGCTTCAGACACTTGTACTCGACCTACGAGCAACATCGCGATTTGATCAACGTGGGCGCCTACGTGGCCGGCAGCGATCCATTGGTGGATGAGGCGCGGGACTACCAGCCTCATCTTAAAAAGTTCCTGGCGCAAGGCATCGACGAGCGGGTCACCTTGGCGGAAAGCCTGCGCGCGCTCGGCGCCGTGCTCCAGCCCAAGCCTCCGCTCAAAAATAAGGAGAATAAAGGCTGATGGCCACCGCAACCCATCCCTTGCAGGCCGCGGTACAGGTCGCGCTATCTCACGAGCAGGAGGCCGTCAAGGCGCTGACGGAGTCCCAAAAACGCTTTGCCGAACAGCAAAACCGTTTGCAGCAGTTGCTGGTGTTTCGCGGCGAGTACGCCACGCAGTTTCAGTCCGAGGGTCACGGCGGCATTTCGGCGCGCCGCTTTCAGGACTACTCGGCGTTTTTGAATAATCTGGATTCGGGCATCGCCCAGTCCCAGCAGCAGTTGGAGCGTTATCGGCAGGAGTTGTTGCGCAAGCAGCAGCTTTGGGTGCAGACCCACGCCAAGGCCAAGGCGCTCGGGGAAGTGGTCGAGCGGGATCGGAAAGCGCAAGTGCGGCAGGAGGATCGTCGCGAGCAGCGGGACAGCGACGAGCGCAATCTGCGCGGTCCGGGTTCCCGGAAAGCCCTGACGAGTGGCGCGTAGGGTCTCCGTGGGGCGGAACACCTTGATCGGGAAGGTAACACCATGATTCACTTGGATCTCAGCAAACAGCTTGCACCGGTCGACGGGTTGGCGGGCGTTGTTG